>NZ_JALNUM010000093.1:0-25702 GCF_026540795.1 Methylobacterium sp. GC_Met_2 | reverse complement strand
GGCCGGCCGCGCCTTGACCCAGGACATCCGCCAGCTCCTGCTCGCCGCCTTCGATGTCGAGCACCGGGAACACGTCGCGGCGATCCGCGGGGCGCTCGGCAGCGCCACGCCGGATTGGAACGACGTGTTTCGCCGGGCCCACAGCCTGAAGGGGGCGTCGCGCGCCGTCGATCTGCCCGCCGTCGAGGCGGTCGCGCACCGTCTGGAGACGCTGTTCGAGAAGGTCCGGACCGGCGCCGCCCTCGACCGGGAGGCGGCCAACGCGGTCCACCTCGCCCTCGACCGAATCGAGAGTTACGTCGCCGGCCTGCAGGACGGCGTCGGGCCCGACATGCCGGCGGACGCCCTTTCGGCCCTTGGGCAGGTTCTCGGGCGGCAGGGCGAAGCGGCTCCCGCCGAACCGGTCGCTGCATCGCGAGACACTCCGCCTCCGTCCGCCGCTCCGACTTCCGAGCCTGCCCCGAAGCCGGCGGCCGAGCCGGCCGATCCCGGTGCCGTGCTGCTGCGGGTTCCCGTGGAGGCCGTGGAGGCGATGGCTCGGGCGAGCCACGATCTCACGAGCACGCTGGCCAGCCGCACCTCGGCGGCCGACAGCCTCGCCCGGCTGGCCAGACTCGCCCGGGGCCTGCGCGCCAACGCGGAAGCGCTCGCCGCCGGGGCGGACAGCGACGGGACCGCGTTGCGCGCCTTCGCGGCCGAGATCGGCGCCTTCGCCCGAGAGGCGTCGGACCTGTCCCGGCGCCACGCGGTGGCGAGCAGCGCCATCGACGGGGCCGCCGCTCAGGTCCGCGCCGCCGCCGAGCGCCTCGCGTTGGTGCCCGCCGAGACGGTTTTGGCCCCGCTGGCGCGCTCCCTGCGCGAGACCGCCCGGGAACAGGGCCGCGAGGTCGATCTCGACCTGCGCGGCCTCGACCTGCCGGTCGAGCGCGGTACGCTCCAGGCGCTCAAGGACCCGCTGCTCCACGCCCTGCGCAATGCCCTGAGCCATGGCTGGCAGAGCCCGGAGCAGCGCCGCGCCGCCGGCAAGCCCGAGGCGCTGGGGCTCGGCCTGGAGGTGGCGGTGCGCGGCGCCCGACTTTCCGTCACGGTGTTCGACGATGGGCCGGGGCCGGATCTGGCCCGGATCGAGGCCACAGCCCGGGCACGCGGTCTCCTCGCCCCGGAGGCGGTCGCCGATCCCGAGACCCTGCTGCGCCTCGTCTTCGAGCCTGGCTTCTCCACCGCGGAGGCGGTCGATACCCTGTCGGGCCGCGGCTACGGACTCTCGGTGGCGGCCGATGCGGCCCGCCAGCTTCTGGGCAGCGTCCGGCTGGAGCCGCGCACCCCCTTCGGCACCGCTCTGATCTTCAGCCTGCCGCTCTCGGCGGCCCGCCGCAGCCTGCTGCTGGTCGAGGCGGGCAAACGCACCTACGCGCTGCCGGGCAATGCCGTGGAACGCCTGTTGCGCCTGAAGCGGGCCGAGATGCCGGTGGCGATGGGCCGACCGATCCTGCGCCTCGGCACCGGCGATGCGGCCACGAGCCACCCGGTGACCGACCTCGCCGCGATCCTGGGCGAGGCCACCGATTCGGATGATCTCGAAGCCTTGCACGCCGTGGTGCTTCGAGCAGAGGGCGGCCGCTTCGCGATCACCGTCGACCGCCTGCACGATGTCCGCGCGCTTCTGGTCCTGCCCGCCCCCGCCTTCGGAGCCGATCCGGGCCTCATCGCGGGCACGGCGGTTCTACCAGGAGATATCCCGGTGCTGGTCCTGGACCCCGAAGGTCTCGCGGCGCGCGCGGCTGTCGCACCACCGTCCGGAACGATGGGGCAGGCGCAACGTTCGACGACACGTGATCCCGCACCGCGGGCCGCTGCGCGGGCGACCATTCTGGTCGTCGATGATTCGATCACCACCCGGACGTTGGAGAAGGGCATCTTGGAAGCGGCCGGCTACCGTGTGGTCGTCTGCGTCGACGGTCAGGACGCCCTCGACCGGCTGCGCGCCGAGGTCGAGCCCGTGGACCTCGTCCTCGCCGACGTGGAGATGCCGCGCCTCGACGGGTTCGGCCTGCTCCAGGCCCTGCGGGCCGACCCGCGCTTCGCCCGGTTGCCGACGATCCTGATGACCTCCCGCGGCGACGCAGCCGACGTGGCCCGGGGCCTCGACCTCGGCGCCGACGCCTACCTCACCAAGCAGAAATTCGACCAGCGTCAGCTGCTCGATACGATCGGGCAGTTCCTGTGACCCCGGTCCGCGTCATGCTGGTGGAGGATAGCCTCGTGGTGCGCGAGCTGTTGCGCCACATCGTGTCCCGCGATCCCCGGCTCGAGATCGTGGCCGCGGTCGCCTCCGGCGAGGAGGCGTTGGCCAGGCTCCAGAGCGTGCGCCCGGACGTGATATCCATGGATATCCGCCTGCCCGGCATCGACGGGCTGGAGACCACCCGCCGGATCATGGCCGAGCATCCGACCCCGATCGTCGTGGTGGCGGATTCGGTCGAGGATTCCTCATTGCGCATCTCGATGAACGCGCTGCGCGCCGGCGCGCTGTCGGTGGTCGAGAAGCCGGTGGCCACGACCCATGCGGGCTACGAGGCCGTCGCGGGCGAGATCTGCACGCAGTTGCGGATCATGGCCCAGGTGCCGGTGATCCGCCGTCGGCCGATCGGTACCGAATGGGCGGGCCGCACGGCTGCGGCTTCCTACGCGCCACCGTTCGAGCTGCCGGGCCTGGCGCCGAGCATGCTTGGAATCGCCGCCTCCACGGGCGGCCCCCCGGCGCTCGCCCGGGTCATCGGGGCGCTGCCGCGGGACTTCTCGCTGCCCGTGCTGGTCGTCCAGCATATGGGCCCCGCCTTCATGGACGGGTTCGCGAACTGGCTCGACAGCGTCGTGACCCTTCCGGTCAGCATCGCCCGGGACGGGGAGCGCGCCGAGCCCGGGCGGGTCTACGTCGCCCCTGGCGACCGGCACCTGGAACTCGGGTCCGGGCGGATTCTGCGGGTGGTCGACGCGGCACCGGTCTCGGGCCAGCGCCCGGCCGCCACCGTGCTGTTCCGCTCGATGGCCCGGCAGGCCGGGGCGTCGGGGATCGGGGTGTTGCTCACCGGCATGGGCGAGGATGGGGCGGTCGGCCTCGCCGATATGCATAAGGCCGGCGCCCAGACGATCGCCGAGCACGAGAGCACCGCGGTCGTGTACGGCATGCCGGCGACGGCGGTACGCCTGGGGGCCGCCCGCTCGATCCTGCCCTTGGATCGCATCGGCGACCACGTCCTGCGCATCGTGGGGCCGGGGGCGCGGCCGTGATCGGACCTGAGACCGGCCCGCCCGAGGGACCCGCCCGGATTCTGCTGGTTGAGGATTCGGAGACGCAGGCTCTGGAGTTCCGCCTGCTTCTGGAGACGCACGGCTTCGCGGTGGAGCGCTGTGCCTCGGCCGAGACTGCCCTCGACCATCTCAATCGCCAGCAGCCGGACCTCGTGGTGGCGGATTACCACCTGCCGGGCATGAATGGCGACGAGCTGATCCGGCAGATGCGCCTGTCCCTGCGCACCCGGGCATTGCCGGTTCTGATGCTGACCGGTGGAAACGGCGGCGAGCGCCAGGGTCTCGAAAGCGGCGCCGACGCCTACCTGCCGAAATCCGCCGACCGCGACCTGATGATCCTGCGTATCCGCGCTCTGCTGCGCGAGCGCCGTCCGGCCGGCGACAGTGAGGGCCCCGGCGCTGCCGCCTTCCGGCGGGGGCGGATTCTCGTGATCGACGGCAGCGCCACCTATCGGACCTTCCTGGCCGGCCTGATGGCACAGGACGGGCACCATGTGGCGAGCGCCAACGGGCCTGAAGCCGCGCTCGCTGCCCTGGACGCCGCCGAGGGCGAGCCGTTCGACTGCGTGACGGTCGATCTCCTCGGCCACGCCTATGACGGGCTCGCTTTATGTCGGGCGATCAGCCAGCGCCGGGCAGGACGGGCGGCCGGCGCCGGCTTCCACCTCGTCGGGATCGCGGGCAGCGACCCGGCCAAGGATTTCCTGGTCGACGCCTTCGCGGCCGGCGCCGACGACGTCATCGCTAAGACCGATGCCGAGGTGCTGGCGCTCCGGGTGCGCGGCTTCGTGCGCCGCCGCCTGCTCGAGGAGGACGACCGGCGCATCGCCGGCCAGTTCGGCGAGCGCGAGCGGGCTGTGGAGCGCGCCCGCGCCGAGGCCGAGGCCTCTGAAGCTCGGGCCCGCCTCGCCGACGCCCTGGAGCGGGCCAACCGCGACCTTGCCAATGCCAACCGGCAGCTCACGGATGCGCAGGCCAAGCTGGTTCAGGCCGCCAAGATGGCCTCGCTCGGCGAGTTGGTGGCCGGCATCGCCCATGAGATCAACAACCCGCTGGCCTTCATCCTGGCCCATCAGGGTACGGTGGAGCGCCTCCTCGGCGAGTTGCCGGAGGCCAGCCCGGAAGCCGCCGCCCGCGCGGTCGAGAAGGCCCGCCAGCGGGTCGGCTCGATGCGGATGGGGCTGACCCGGATCCAGGATCTGGTGCTGAACCTACGGAAATTCTCGCGCCTCGACGAGGGCGAGCGGGCCCTCGTCAATGTGCCGGAGGCGATCGAGACCGTGCTGGCCCTGATCCAGCACAAGCTCGGCGACCGGATCACGGTTGAGCGGACCTTTGGTGGCCGGGCGGAGATCCACTGCACCCCGGCTCTGCTCAATCAGGTCGTGATGAACATCCTCGGCAACGCCGCCGACGCCATGCCGGAGGGCGGCACGGTTCGGATCGACACCCGTTCGGCCCCGGAGCTTGACGAGATCCGGATCAGCGATACGGGTCCGGGAATACCAGAATCCTTGCGTGAAAAAATCTTCGAGCCCTTTTTCACGACGAAGCCGGTCGGTTCCGGTACGGGGCTCGGTCTTGCGATTGCTTACAGTGTCGTTCAAGCGCATAGCGGCTCGCTCACCGTAGAGACGGCCCCGGGTGGGGGAGCCTGCTTTGTGATCGGGATCCCGCGGCAGGCGGCTGGTACATGAGTGACGGTACGGCAGGTGTGGGGACGATCCTGGCCGTCGATGACGAGCCGGATATCCTGATCGCCCTGGAGGATCTGTTCGAGGATTCCTACCGGGTGCTGACGACCGCGCGTCCCGCCGAGGCGCTGGAAATTCTGCGCGCGGAGCCCGACATCGCCGTGGTGCTCTCGGACCAGCGCATGCCGGGGCTGACCGGCGACGCGCTGCTGGCTGAAGCCCGCACCTTCCACGATGCACAGGCGATCCTGCTGACCGGCTATGCCGACATCACGGCGGTAATCGCCGCCCTTAACCGCGGCGGCATCGTCGGCTACGTGACGAAGCCCTGGGATGCGAGCCTACTGCGCTCCACGGTCCGGCAGGCCTTCGAGCGGCACCACCTCGGCCGGGGCCTCGCGACCGAGCGGGCGCTGCTGCGCGGCCTGCTGGACCATGCCCAGGACGCGATCAGCTTCAAAGATGCCCAACGCCGCTTCGTTCGGCTCAATGCCCGCAAGGCAGCCCTCCTGGGCCATGACATCGCGGCCTGCCTCGGCCGACGCGAGGAGGAACTCGCTGGGACCCGGGGCGCGGCGGTGATCGAGGCCGACGCGGCGGCGATCCGGGCCGGCACGGTGGCCGAGACGCTGGTCAGCGACGGACCGACCGGGGCCGAGCAGTGGCGCTATGTGACCCGGGTCCCGATCCGCGACGTGGGCGGTTCGATCAGCCACCTCGCGGTGATCGAGCGGGACGTGACGGAGCAGCGGACCCTGGAGGCGCGGCTGCGCCAATCCGACAAGATGCAGGCTCTCGGCACCCTGGCGGGCGGAATCGCCCACGACTTCAACAACCTCTTGACCGCGATCCTCGGCAGCCTGGAACTCGCCGCCCCGAAGGTCGTCGACCTGCCCCGGGTCCAGCGGCTGATCGAGAATGCCCGTGGGGCGGCCGAGCGCGGCGCTTCACTCACGAAGCGGCTCCTCAGCTTCAGCCGCGCCCACGACCTTCAGGCTCGGGCGGTGAATGTGAACGCCCTGATCGTCGGGATGAGCGACCTGTTCGGCCGCAGTCTCGGGGGCCTCGTCACCGTGCGGACCGATCTGGAGGACGGTCTGCCGGCGGTGCAGGTCGATCCCGAGCAGCTCGAACTGGCAGTGCTGAACCTGTGCATCAACGCCCGGGACGCGATGCCCGAGGGCGGTGCCATCACGGTGGCGACCCGGCGGCTCGACATCACCGCAGACCCCGAGATCGGAGATGGCGCCTACCTTGGCCTCAGCGTCACCGACGAGGGCACCGGCATCCCGGAAGAGATTCTGCGTCGGGTCTGCGAGCCGTTCTTCACCACCAAGGCGGTGGGCCAGGGAACGGGGCTCGGGCTCGCCATGGTGTTCGGCCTCGCGCAGCAATCGAAGGGTCGCCTGGCGATCGACAGCGAGGTCGGCCGGGGGACACGGGTCGAACTGGCCCTCCCCTTCGCCGCCGCGGCGCCCCGGCAGGC
Organism: Methylobacterium sp. GC_Met_2; assembly: GCF_026540795.1. NCBI lineage: Bacteria > Pseudomonadati > Pseudomonadota > Alphaproteobacteria > Hyphomicrobiales > Methylobacteriaceae > Methylobacterium > Methylobacterium sp. GC_Met_2. The sequence continues at coordinate 19,210 of NZ_JALNUM010000093.1, read as the reverse complement.
TACCGAAGTGGCCGGGGCGGCGCCGGTAGCCGGGCGGCGAGCCCGTGTCCTCATCGTCGACGACGACCCGCAGGTGCGGCATGTGACGGCCTCGTTCCTCACCGGGTTCGGCCACAGCACCACGGAGGCGGGCGACGGCGATTCGGCCTTGCAGCACCTCCAGCGCGACCGCTGCGATATCGTCGTGGCCGACCTCGCGATGCCCGGCATGAGCGGCGTCGAACTCGCCGCTGCGATCCGCGACCGGTATCCCGGCCTGCCAGTCCTGATCCTGACCGGTCACGCCGACGCGATGCAGATCCCCGAGGATCTGCCAGTCCTGTCGAAGCCGTTCCGCTCGGCCGACCTTGCCGGCAGGGTCGCGACGCTCCTCGATGCAGCGGATTCGGGATCCTGCTGAAACGGCCGGGAAACAGTCGACTGCAGGCCCATAGTTCTTCGTGGGAGCCGGACGCTCCCGGGTACCGAAGAGGAGGTGGACCATGAGCAATCACGGCATCTTCCCGCGCCTACCGGGTGATGACGACCCGGACCGGGATGGTCCACCGGACGAGATTCGGCAGGGATAGGAGTTTTCGGAACGCGGCGCGGTCGAGTTCCGGGTTCCAGCTGTAAGGGGCCGACCTTGTGAGCTCCCGCTGACCTTCCAGAACGTGGAGCCTGCTTCAGGCCCGTCGGCGCAAGCCGGCGGGTTTTTTCGGCTGCGTCGTTGCACGTGCCGCGACCGACGACCGCGCGACGTCGCGAAACAGAGCGCCTCCGCGGCTTGCCTGATGCCGATTCCAACGACGAAGCGTTGAAACGCAAGACGCCGCCCCGGAGGTTCCGGGACGGCGTCTTGAAAAGCCTGAGCGTCGGGGACGCTCCAGATCGGATCAGGCGGCCTCGGCAACCTGACTCGGACCGGAATCCTTGCCGCGGGCCTCGAGGTCCCGATCCACAAACTCGATCACTGCGAGCGGGGCGTTGTCACCCTTGCGGAAGCCGGCCTTCATGATGCGGAGATAGCCGCCCGGACGACCCTGGTAGCGCGGGCCGATCACGGTGAAGAGCTTCTTGACCATGTCGTTGTCGCGCAGCTGCGCCATGGCGAGACGGCGGGTGTGCACGCTGTCGATGCGGCCGAGGGTTACGAGCTTCTCGACGACGGGACGCAGGTCCTTCGCCTTCGGCAGGGTCGTGACGATCTGCTCGTGCTTGAGCAGCGCGACCGACATGTTGGCGAACATCGCCTTACGATGCTCGGCAGTGCGGTTGAAACGACGGCCGCGATAACCGTGACGCATGGTGCTGGCTTCCTTTTCATCTCGGCCGCCGTGCCACGGTACGGCCGGGTGCCTCATTGAGGCTGTTGCTTGCTGTCCGCTTGACCCCGCGGCGGGATTTCTAGGGACTTCGCGTCAGCACCGCGAAGTCCCGGGATTGAATCGGCCAAACAAGAAGCGCCGTGGAGCGCCGACCCCGTTCAGCCCGAGGCGACTTCGCCTTAGTAGTGCTCTTCGAAGCGCTTGGCGAGATCTTCGATGTTCTCCGGCGGCCAGCCGGGGATGTCCATCCCGAGGTGCAAGCCCATGCCAGCTAGCACTTCCTTGATCTCGTTGAGCGACTTGCGGCCGAAGTTCGGGGTCCGCAGCATTTCGCCCTCGGACTTCTGGATCAGATCGCCAATGTAGACGATGTTGTCGTTCTTCAGGCAGTTCGCCGAACGGACCGAGAGCTCCAGCTCGTCCACCTTCTTGAGCAGCGCCGGGTTGAAGGGTAGCTGCGGCGCAAGCGGCGCAGCTTCTTCCTTGCGCGGATCCTCGAAGTTCACGAAGACCTGCAGCTGGTCCTGGATGATGCGCGCGGCGTAGGCCAGCGAATCCTCCGGCGAAACCGCACCATTGGTCTCGACCGTCATGGTCAGCTTGTCCTTGTCGAGATCCTGGCCCTCGCGGGTGGTCTCGACGCGGTAGCTGACCTTGGTCACCGGAGAGAACAGCGCATCCACCGGGATCAGGCCGATCGGGGCGTCCTCGGGGCGGTTGCGCTCGGCCGGGACGTAGCCCTTGCCGGTGGCGACCGTGAACTCCATCCGGATCTCGGCGCCGTCGTCGAGCGTGCAGATCACCAACTCGGGGTTCAGGATCTGGATGTCGCCGACCGTGCCGATGTCACCCGCTGTGACGAGGCCCGGGCCGGTCTTGCGCAGGGTCATGCGCTTGGGCGCATCGGTCTGCGAGCGGATCGCGATGGTCTTGATGTTGAGGACGATGTCGGTGACGTCCTCGCGCACGCCCGGGATCGACGAGAACTCGTGCAGCACGCCGTCGATCTGCACCGAGGTCACGGCCGCGCCCTGGAGCGACGACAGGAGCACCCGGCGGAGGGCGTTGCCCAGCGTCGTGCCGAAGCCACGCTCGAGCGGCTCGGCGACGACCGTGGCGACCCGCTTGGGGTCGTCGCCGGTCGTGACCTGCAGCTTGTTCGGCTTGATCAGTTCCTGCCAATTCTTCTGAATGACCACGATCCTACCTTTCGTCCTTGCCGGGGAATCGCGACGCCCGTCCCCGCGCTTCGGCCGTCCGGCGCCGCCCCCTGGCGCCCCGAACGGTCCCTGAAATCCGTATTCGTCGTTACTCGCCGCCGACCCACAGAACCGGCACGAAGCTGTAGCCAGCCCCGTCCCGATCCACGTAGCCGAGCGCCGGGAATTCGAGATGGCCGCCGGCGATAAGCGTGCGCTCGCCAGCCACCTCGTTCAGGATCCGCTTGCGCGTCTCCCGCGCTTCATCGCCGTCGACATCGAACCCGACGCCGGCCTCCGGGTTCTTGAACTGGATCGCCGGCAAGTGCACCACGTCGGTCCACATCAGCAGCGACTGTCCACCGGAGACGATGCGAAAACCGCAATGGCCCGGCGTGTGGCCGGGCAGATGGATCGCCGTGATCCCCGGAAGAACCTCGCCGCCCCGGTGCTCGCGAACCCGGCCGGCATAGGGTGCCAGCGCCTTGCGGGCGCCCTCGAAATAAGGTTTCGCCTCGTCCGGAGCCTTGGCCAAGGCCGCGTCTGGCAACCAATGGGCCGCCTCGTCGGCATGCAGCACGATCTCGGCATTCGGGTACCGCGCCGCGCCACCCGTCACGAGCCCGCCGACATGGTCGGGGTGAAGGTGGCTGACCAGCACCGTGCCGATCTCGTCCGGCTTGACGCCGGTGAGCGCCAAGGCCGCTCCAACCCGCCCGAGGGTCGGAGCCGGTGCGAGATCGCCGTAGCCCGTGTCGATCAGGGTCGGCTTGAGGCCGGGACCCGTGATCAAGAAGGCGTTCAGCGTGATCTTGGGCTGCTCGGTGCGGAAGCCCGCCAGCTGGAGCTGACCAGCCTCTTCCTTGGAGATGCCCGTGATGAGATCGAGACTGGCCTGAAACCAGCCGTCGTTCAGCGCGGTGACTGTGAGGTCGCCGAGAGTCCAACGCAGCACGCCCGGAAGCGGCTTCGATCCCGTCATGTGCTTCTCCACCACGCGGCTGCGATCAAACGCGACGGCGCTTGCGCGGCCGGCAGCCGTTATGCGGGATCGAGGTCACGTCACGGATCGAGGTCACCGTGAAGCCCGCGGCCTGAAGGGCGCGCAGCGCCGACTCGCGGCCCGAACCGGGACCCGACACCTCGACCTCAAGGGTGCGCATGCCATGTTCAGACGCCTTGCGAGCGGCATCTTCGGCCGCAACCTGGGCGGCGTACGGGGTCGACTTGCGCGAGCCCTTAAAGCCCATCGCACCGGCGGACGACCACGAGATGGTGTTGCCCTGCGCGTCCGTGATGGTGATCATCGTGTTGTTGAACGAGGCGTTCACGTGGGCGACGCCCGACACGATGTTCTTGCGTTCGCGACGACGGACGCGTTGAGGTTCCTTGGCCATTCTGGTCTCACTCTTCCTTCAAGCGCGCCCGTAATGCCAGGCGCTCGGGATTCTTTTTGGGACTTGGCCGATCCGCCCGTGCAGAGCCGTCGAGCCAAAGCCAGGCACTCCTGTGGGACACCCGGCGCGACGGGAAAGAGGCCGCGCGAAGACCGCCTCCGAACCCCAAAAATTACTTCTTCTTGCCGGCGATCGGCTTCGCCTTGCCCTTGCGGGTGCGGGCGTTGGTGTGCGTGCGCTGGCCGCGGACCGGCAGCTGCTTGCGGTGACGCAGGCCACGATAGGCGCCGAGATCCATCAGGCGCTTGATGTTCATCGAGACTTCGCGGCGCAGATCGCCCTCGACGAGATAGTCTCGGTCAATCGTTTCGCGGATCTGGAGAACTTCGGCGTCGGTCAGCTGGTTGACCCGACGCTCGGCGGGGATATTCACCTTTTGGGTGATCTCTTCGGCCTTCTTGGCGCCGATGCCATGGATGTACTGAAGCGCGATGACGACGCGCTTGTTGGTCGGGATGTTGACGCCTGCAATACGGGCCACAATCACACTCCATGTCGAGCCCGGCATGCCGGGCGGGTGTCATGCGCGTCCGGTGGAGGCCGGCCCCTGCGCACGTGAAACGACAACGCGGCCCGCGGGCGACCCTGGACAGGGTACCTCGAACCATCGGTCGGTTGGACGAAGGAGGGCCTGCTAGCGCGCGGGCGATCGGATGTCAACGAGGTGTCGGCGAGCCATGTGCCCGCATGCGTCGAACGCAGCACCTGAGACTGATCAATTCTGAGGAGCGACAATGGCGGTTTTGACCAGCGACGGCGCGACCCTGAGAGCCTTTGCCGATTCGGTGCTGCGCGCCGCAGAGGAGGTTCTGGAGGAGGTCTTACCCGTGACTCTCGCGGTGATCGGGGGTGTGCTTGCCGAAGCGGAGCCCGGATCCGTGGCGCTTCAGGACGCAGACGACGGGCTGCCCCTGCTTTGGGGGACCTTCGCTGGTCGCCGCATTGTATTCCGCTACAATCCAAGGACGGCGATGATCGAGCTGCGCGAAGACACCGCCGAGGGCAACCCGTACCGTTTGTTCGGCCACCGCGCGCTACAAATGGACATCGTCAATTTCTTCGGCAGCCTGCGCCGGGAGGGGCGGATCTGAAGCGCCGCCGGGGTCTCAGCGGAAGCCCTGGTTCCGCAACCGGCAAGTGCCACCCATATCCTGGTAGCCCGCTGGACAGCGACGGACGCACGCCCCCGCCGCGAATTTCAGCGGCGGCCTGCAAGCGTGGCGGAAGCGCTTCTCGCCGTACACGAAGGATTGGGCCGGGCTTTGTGCCAGGGCCGAACGGGGAGGAACAGCCGCCGCGATCAGGAGGATCGCGCTGGCGAGGTGTCGGAGCGTCATGGCGTTTCCCATCGAGGATGCGCCTTCCAACCCTCCGTCAAAGCAGAGGTTTCAGGTTCTTCGTATCACCACGCGTTCAACGATCGGCGGCGCTCAGGATGCCACCGGCTCCTCGTGCGGCTCAAGCACCGCCATTAGGTCAGCCGTGACCTTGTCAATCGGCTGCATGCCGTCGATCGTCTCCAGCATGCCCTTCTCGGCGTAATAAGCCGAGAGTGGCGCCGTCTGAGCGCGGTAGGCCTCCAGGCGCTGCTTGAACACCTCCGGCGTATCGTCCTTCCGCACGGCCTGGCCGCGAGCCAGTGTCTCGGCGGCACGTCGCTCGATCCGGCCGACCAGCGCGTTCTCGTCCACCTTCAGCTCGATGACGGCGGAGAGGTTCAAGCCCTTGCTGGCCAGCATGGCGCTCAGCGCCTCGGCCTGCGCGACGGTGCGGGGGAAACCATCGAGGATGAAGCCGCGGCGGGCATCCGGCTCCTCGATCCGGTCGGCGACGATCCCGACCACGATCCTGTCCGAGACGAGACCGCCCGATTCCATCACCGCCTTGGCCTCCAGGCCGACTGGTGTCTCAGCGGCGACGGCCGCGCGGAGCATGTCGCCCGTCGAGAGCTGCGGAATGCCGAAGCGCTGTACGATTCGCTCGGATTGCGTACCCTTCCCCGCACCGGGCGGTCCGAGCAGAATGATGCGCATGGCGTTGTCCTCGTTCGGCCCACGCTCAGTGAGCTCTATCCGCCGTGGCGAAGCCTCCCTGGCATCGCCGGATTTGGGAATGGTCTAACGGGTCGCGGGTGCGCTGGCACCCGGACCTTTGGGCCAGAGGCGGGAGAAGTCTTGGCTCCGGCGCGTCTCTGTATCAGCCTCAGCGCCGGCGTTGCGTGGTCGAGGCGCCGCGCAGCTTGGCCTTCTTCACCAGACCCTCGTACTGATGCGCCATCAGGTGCCCGTGGATCTGTGCCACCGTGTCCATCGTCACCGACACCACGATGAGCAGCGAGGTGCCGCCGAATCCGAGGCTCGCCGCCGCGTAGGACGACAGGATCTCAGGGCACAGGCACACCAGGGTCAGGTACAGCGCGCCGATCACGGTGATGCGGGTCAGCACCTTGTCGATGAAGGCAGCGGTGCGCTCACCCGGGCGGATGCCGGGGATGAAGCCGCCGTGCTTCTTCAGGTTGTCGGCTGTCTCCTGCGGATTGAAAACCACCGCGGTGTAGAAGAACGTGAAGAAGATGATCAGGGCCGCATAGAGCACTAGGAACAGCGGCGTTCCGTGGCCGAGATAGGCCGTGATTGTGCCGAGCCAGCCGGCAGCGCCGCCGTTCGCCGAGAAGCTTGCGGCCGTGGCCGGCAGCAGCAGCAGAGACGAGGCGAAGATCGGCGGGATCACGCCGGCGGTGTTGAGCTTAAGTGGCAGGAACGAAGTCTGGCCCTCGTACATCCGGTTGCCGACCTGACGCTTCGGGTAGTTGATCAGCAGCCGGCGCTGGGCCCGCTCCATGAACACAATGAAGTAAACCAGCGCCACCGCGGCCACGCCGACGCCCAGGATGATGATCGGAGAGAGTGCGCCAGTGCGGCCGAGTTCGAGGGCGCCCGCGATCGCCACCGGCAGATGGGCGACGATGCCGGCGAAGATGATGAGCGACGAGCCGTTGCCGATGCCGCGCGAGGTGATCTGCTCGCCGAGCCACATCAGGAACAGGGTGCCGCCGGTCAGCGTGATCACCGTCGAGGCCAGGAAGAACGGGCCGGGGTCGATCGCAGCCGAGGAGCCCTGAAGGCCGATGGCGATGCCCCAGGACTGAACCAGCGCCAGCACCACCGTCAGGTAGCGGGTGTACTGGTTGATGACCTTGCGGCCTGACTCGCCCTCCTTCTTCAGCGCCTCCAGGCTCGGGATCACCGAGGTCAGGAGCTGCACGATGATCGAGGCCGAGATGTACGGCATGATGTTGAGGGCGAAAATCGCCATGCGCTCGACGGCACCGCCGGAGAACATGTTGAACAGGCCCAGCACGCCGCCCGCCTGCTGCTGGAAGTTGCGGGCGAACTGCTCCGGATCGATGCCGGGGATCGGGATGTACGTGCCCAGCCGGAACACCACGAGGGCGCCGAGCGTGAACCAGATGCGCTTCTTCAGCTCATCGGCCTTGGCGATCGCACCGAAGTTGAGGTTGGCGGCAAGCTGCTCGGCGGCTGAGGCCATAAGCGTCGCGTCCTGGACATGTCGCCGGGCGGAGGATGCCCGGATGAAACGAAAAACGGCGGCCCGCGTGGTCGCAGGGCCGCCGCTCGAAGGATCGGCTTAAAGGGTGCGCCGGGCCCGTGCAACGGGTCCCGGCGTCGCCCCTTCGCGTCCGTCAGGCCGTGGCCGCCTCGCGGCTGCCGCGGGTGGAGGCACCCTGGGCGTAGACGGTGGTGACCGAACCGCCGGCTTTCTCGACCGCCTCGACGGCGGACTTGGAGGCGCGGGTGACCTCGAAGCTGAGCTTCTCAGTCAGCTCGCCGACGCCGAGCAGCTTCACGCCGTCGCGGGGACGGGCGATGATGCCGGCGGCGACCAGGGTCTCGACCGTGACGGTCGCGGCCTTGTCGAGCTTGCCAGCGTCAACTGCCTCCTGGATCCGCCCGAGGTTCACCTCGTTCAGGTCCTGAGCATAGAGGTTGTTGAAGCCGCGCTTCGGCAGGCGACGATGCAGCGGCATCTGACCGCCCTCGAAGCCCTTGATGGACACGCCGGTCCGGGCCTTCTGACCCTTCACGCCGCGACCCGCGGTCTTGCCCTTGCCGGAGCCGATGCCCCGGCCGACACGCATCCGGTCCTTGGTGGCGCCGGGATTGTCGCTGATCTCGTTGAGCTTCATCGGGACCTCCTCACGCCACGTCGCCGTGGACGCGCACGAGGTGCGCAACCTTGCGGATCATGCCGCGCACGGAGGGGGTATCCTCCAGCTCGGACACGCGGTGGAGCTTGTTGAGCTTCAGGCCGATCAGCGTCTGGCGCTGGCTGGCCTCACGGCGGATCGGCGAGCCGATCTGTTCGATACGGACGGTCTTCTGTGCCATCGGACCCTCCCTTACGCGACCGCGGCTTCGGATTGGTCGGCCGGATCGGCATCGCGGCGACGCGACTGGAGCGTCGACACCTTGATGCCGCGGCGGGCCGCCACGGAGCGCGGGCTATCCTCGTTCTTGAGCGCCTCGAAGGTGGCGCGCACGAGGTTGTAGGGGTTCGACGAACCCAGCGACTTGGCGACGACGTCCTGCATGCCGAGCGTCTCGAACACGGCGCGCATCGGGCCGCCGGCGATGATGCCGGTACCCTGCGGGGCCGCGCGGAGGATCACCTTGCCGGCGCCGTGACGACCATTGACGTCGTGGTGCAGGGTCCGGCCTTCGCGGAGCGAGACGCGGATCAGACCGCGCTTGGCGGCTTCCGTCGCCTTGCGGATCGCCTCCGGCACCTCACGGGCCTTGCCGTGGCCGAAGCCGACGCGGCCCTTCTGGTCGCCGACCACGACGAGGGCTGCGAAGCCGAAGCGACGGCCGCCCTTCACCACCTTGGCGACGCGGTTGATGTGGACGAGCTTGTCCACGAACTCGCTGTCGCGCTCATCGCGATCATCGCGGCGGCCGCGGCCCCCGCCTTCCCGTTCACGTGCCATGGTTTTACCTATTCATCTCACTGGCGCGGCCGGCGGGGCCGCTCGCTCGATTGATTGTCGAATGCCGGACACGCAGCGCACGTCCAGCCCGCCGTCGTTCAACGGTCCTGAATAGACGTGCCGTCGGCATCAGCGCCGAGGGCACGTCCAATAAAATCAGAACTCCAGGCCACCCTCGCGGGCAGCCTCGGCCACGGCCGCGACACGGCCGTGATAGATGTAGCCGGAGCGGTCGAAGATTACCTTCGTGACGCCCGCGGCCTTGGCGCGCTCGGCCACCAGCTTGCCCACCGCCTTGGCGGCGGCGACGTCGGCGCCGGTCTTGAGTTCGCCCTTGAGTGCTTTGTCGATCGACGAGGCGGCGGCCAGCGTCTTGCCGGCGACGTCGTCGATGACCTGCACGTAGATCTGCTTCGACGAGCGGAACACCGAGAGCCGCGGACGGCCATTGGCGGCCGCCCGCAGCGCGCGGCGAACGCGCGCCTTGCGGCGATCGAGGGCTTCGAGCTTGCGAGACATGATGCCCTCCTTACTTCTTCTTGCCTTCCTTGCGGAAGATGAACTCGCCCGCGTACCTCACGCCCTTGCCCTTGTAGGGCTCGGGTCCGCGGTAATCGCGGATCTCAGCGGCGACCTGACCGACCTGCTGGCGGTTGATCCCGGTGATCGTGATCTCGGTGGGCTTCGGGGTAACGATCGTGATCCCGGCGGGGATCTCATACTCGATGTCGTGGCTGTAGCCGAGCGACAGCTTGAGGGCCTTGCCGGCCATCGCAGCGCGGTAACCGACGCCGGTGATCTCGAGCTTCTTCTCGAAGCCCTTCGACACACCCTCGACGATGTTGGCGATCTGCGCCCGCGACGTGCCCCACAGGGAGCGCGCCGGCTTGGACTGGTTGACGGGCTGCACCTCGATGGCGCCGTCCTTCATCGCCACGTTGACGAGCGAAGGAACGACGAACGAGAGTTCGCCCTTCGAACCCTTCATCTTTACGGTCTGGCCAGTGACGGTGGCGGTAACGCCGGCCGGCACGGGGACCGGCTTCTTGCCTACGCGAGACATGGGATAACCTCCTTATGTCCCGATCAGAACACGGTGCAGAGCACTTCACCGCCGACGTTGCGCTCGCGCGCCTCGTGGTCGGCCATGACGCCCTGCGGGGTGGAGACGATGGTCACGCCGAGGCCGTCGGCCACGTGCGGCAGATCACCAACCGACGAGTAGACCCGGCGGCCCGGCTTCGAGACGCGCTTGATCTCACGGATCACCGGGCGCCCGTCGTAGTACTTGAGCTCGATGGCGAACTCGGTGCGGCCGTTGCCAAGGTCTGTGGCCGCGTAATCGCGGATGTAGCCCTCGGACTTCAGCACGTTCAGGACGTTGGCGCGCAGGCGCGAGCCGGGTGTCTGAACGACGTTGCGACGGCGCAGCTGACCGTTGCGGATGCGGGTGAGCATGTCGCCCACGGGATCGTTAACCATGGGGACCTCCTTACCAGCTCGACTTGACCAGGCCGGGGATCAGGCCCCGGTTGCCAAGCTCGCGCAGCGCCACGCGCGAGATGCCCATCTTGCGATAAAAGGCGCGCGGGCGGCCGGTCATGCCGCAGCGATTGCGGATGCGAGTGGCCGACGAATTGCGCGGCAGTTCCGCGAGCTTGAGGCGCGCCTCGAAGCGCTCCTCCATTTCGAGGCCATCGTTGTTGGCGATCTCGAGGAGCGCCTTACGCTTGGCTGCGAAGCGCTTCACCAGCGCCTTGCGAGCCTCATTCTTCTCGACTGAGCTTTTCTTCGACATGTGGTCTATCTCCGGTGTCCGCGTCTGAAGCCCGAGGGCTTCACTGCCGGAACGGGAACTGGAAGGCGGCGAGCAGGGCCTTAGCCTCGGCATCGGTCTTGGCGGTGGTCGCCACGACGATGTCCATGCCCCAGGTCTGCTCGGCCTTGTCGTAGGAGATCTCCGGAAACACGAGGTGTTCCTTGAGACCGAGCGCGTAGTTGCCGCGGCCGTCGAACGAACGCGGGTTCAGGCCGCGGAAGTCACGCACGCGCGGCAGCGCGATGGTGATCAGCCGGTCCATGAACTCGTACATGCGCTGCTTGCGCAGGGTCACCTTGCAGCCGATCGGCATGCCCTCGCGAACCTTGAAGGTCGCGATGGCCTTGCGAGCCTTGGTGATGACCGGCTTCTGGCCGGCGATCAGGGCGAGGTCGCCCGCAGCCACGGACGCCTTCTTGGAATCCGCGGTGGACTCGCCGACGCCCATGTTGATCACGATTTTCGTGATCTGCGGCACTTCCATCGGGTTCTTGTAGCCGAACTGCTCGATCAGCTTCTGGCGCACCACCTCGTCGTAGTGCTTGCGCATACGCGGGGTGTAGGCGTTCTTGTCGGCCTCAGCCATCGATCTGATCCCCCGTGGTCTTGGCGAACCGGACCTTGCGCCCGTCTTCGAGGATGCGGAAACCCACGCGGGTCGGCTTGCCGTTGGCATCCGCGACCGCGATGTTCGAGAGCTGGATGGCGGCCTCCTTGGAGATGATGCCGCCTTCCTGGTTCTGGGTCTGCTTCTGGTGCTTCTTGATCAGGTTTATGCCGCGCACGAAGGCCCGGCCTTCCTTCGGCAGAACCTGGATCACCTCGCCCGAGCGACCCGAGTCGCGGCCGGTGAGCACGACGACCTTGTCGCCCTTCTTGATCTTAGCAGCCATTACAGCACCTCCGGAGCCAGGGAGATGATCTTCATGTGGTTCCGGGCGCGCAGCTCGCGCGGAACCGGTCCGAAGATACGGGTGCCGATCGGCTCCTTCTGATTGTTGATCAGGACCGCAGCATTCTTGTCGAAGCGGATCACCGATCCGTCGACGCGCTTCACGGCCTTGGCCGTCCGAACGACGACCGCCTTCATGACGTCGCCCTTCTTGACGCGACCGCGCGGGATCGCCTCCTTGACCGAGACGACGATGACGTCGCCCACGCCGGCATATTTACGCTTCGACCCGCCGAGGACCTTGATGCACATCACACGGCGTGCACCAGAGTTGTCGGCAACGTCCAGATTCGTCTGCATCTGGATCACGTGCGTGACTCCTTGTTTCAGGCGGGTTTCCGCACGCGGACGGTATTGCCCGGCGGACGACGCCTGATGGGGATCTGATGTCCCCGGCTCATGTGTTCGACCGCGCTGGCGGTGTCTGACGACACCGGCGCGGTCACCGCGTTCACAGGGTGCGAGCACCCATCGAAATTGTCGCGAAGGCCGGGCGGATACTACGGGCGGCCCGGGAAGGCAAGCCGAGCGGCAAGAATTTCGGCGTGACGGGTCAGAACGCGCCCCTCCCCCAGTCGCATTCCGCTGGCGGCCCATGCGCCCGGGACAGGGTGCTGAAGTTGGTTCTGCAACGAACTCTATGCCCGACCGGCAACGCGACAAGCGAGTCTGCGTCAGGTCTGAGCTCCAGGCTCGGTCGCCGAAGCACGGCGACACAACAGGAAGGGCCGGTGCGCAGAACTGCGCACCGGCCCACATCTCACAAACGCAGTCCGATCAGGCGGGCTGGCCGGCCGATTCGAACAGGAAGCCGTCCAGGCTGGGAATCGTGACCGCTGCCCCGCTGGCGGGCTTCGACAGGCGCCACGGCCGCTCGCCCCGTGCGCGGATCGCCTCCGAGGGGCGCAGGCGGCGCATGGTGCCGTCCTCCCGCATCTCCTCGATCCCCAGGAAGCCGTAGACCTGAAGGCGGGACGCCGTGAGCTTGGTCGCCCGATCCTCAGCGGCCAAAACCATGCTGCCGGTGGCGTAGACGGCGTCCAACAGGGAACGCTGCTCGCTGCGGCGCCGATCGCGCGCCTCCCGCTCGCCCGGTGCCTGGGCAGGAAGGGGCCGCCGGAACGGAACGACGTTGCTGACCGCGACGCAACCCATACGCAAGACCCTCGACGCGAACTGGGGGCGGCCCGGCCACCCGTTGATCGCGACACTTCGACGGTTTGCTTTAAACTTCCGTAGACCATCGCGCGGCGCCCCTGCCCCGATCCGGCACGCCGGGGCGTCATGCAGGCGTGCAGCGCCTTAGCCACGAGGGCCGCCGGGCCCCCTGGGGCAGCGCCGCCGCCAGCCGATCGAGGGCCAGGCAGAGCGCACCTGAGACGGCCCCGACGAACAGAAAGATCTCGGTCGGGTAGACCATGGCGCGGGTGTTCACCTACGCGGCCACGAAGGACAGTTCTGGCACGCCGATCACTCAGGCGAGCGACGTATCCTCGATCAGCGCGGTCCATTGATTGACGAAGGACGGCGCCATGGCGCGCAGGGCCTGCGGCAGGACGATGACGCGCAGCACTTGCCCGCGGCCGAAGCCGAGCGCGAGACCGGCTGCCCACTGGCCGATGCTCTCGATCCCGGCCGCGACTCCGCAAGCGAGGTAGGCACCGCCGACGAGCGAAAGCGCCGCCGCCACGGTGCCGATCTCCGGAACCGACACGTCGAACTGGATCGGCAGCAGAAAGTAGCTTCAGTCGGCAAGCATCAGGATCGGAATGGCCCGGAAGAAGCCGAGACCGAGGATCAGTGCCCGCCGCCCTGCGCCCGCGCTCATCGCGAGCCCAACGCCAAGCAAGAGTCCGAGCGCTGCCGAGGCGACACCGGACAGCCCGGAGAGAATCAACGTCAGCGCAAGACCGCCGATCGGCCCGTCGAGCCAAGCCCCGACCAGAAGGTAGCCGAGATTGTCTGTGATGACCGCGAGGTTCATGCGCGCGAGTCCGGCCTCGGCGCGCGGCGGACCCGGGCCTGCCCGGCCGCCTCCACCAGCGCGACGGCGCCGATATAGAGGAGCGTCGCGATGCCGAAGGCCTGGAAGGCCTGGAAGGCCTCGGTCTCCACCTGATGAGAGGCGTAGGACAGTTCGGCGAGGCCGGTCGTCATGGTCAGCGACGTGTTCTTGATCCTATTGAGGTACTGGATCGTATTGAGGTACTGGCCAACGATCGGCAGCCACGCGATCCGTAGCGCCTGCGGCAGGACGATGTGGCGGAAGGCCTGGACCGGCGTGAGGTCGAGGGCCAGGGCCGCCTCCCGTTGAGTTGACCGCACGCCGTTGATTCCGGCGCGTCCCTCCTCTGCGATATAGGCGCCCGCATAGACGGTCGGGCCAACGAAGCCCGCAAGCGTCTCGTAGGCGGGCCAGCTGAGGGCGGTAGGCCCGATGTCGAGAATGCGGGGGTGTTGAGCCACGCCGTCATCCCGCCCGGCAGCAGGGCCGCGACCGCGAAGCACCAGACGAACAGCTGGACCAGCAGCGGCGTGTTGCGCACGAGGCCGACGAAGCCCGCCACCGCGCGTCGCGATCCAGAGCCGCCTATCTACTGCGGGCCTCAGGCCCCGAATCCCAGCACCGTGCCGCTACCGCACACGGCCGCCGGCACGGTCAGGGTGACCTCGAAGCCCTGCAGCAGCCAGCGGAGGTAGCGCGGCGCCAGAAAAGGCCGAACAGGCTCACGGCGCCGATCCGCTCTGTCGTGCTCACCGATTCGGAACAGGCACGGCAGCGGCTGCTCGGTGTCTGGGCCGAACCAGCGGTCGTAGATCGCCGCCGCCTCTCCACTCTTCTCAAGATCCCGCAGGATCTCGTTCACGAGGTCCCGTAACCGGGTCTCTCCCTTCGGAATCCCAACGCCGATATCGTCGTTCGAGATGCTAAAGGGCGGGATCTCGTAATTCTGCCGATCCGGCACCTTCGCCAGCAGCCCGACAAGCTTCGGCCCGTCCTGGGTGATCGCATGGACGTCGCCATTGCGCAGGGCCGTGAACGCGAAGGGCGTGTCGTCGTCAGTGACCACCGTGGCCTACGGGAAATCCCTCGGCGCCGATGCGCAGGCCGTTGCGCTGATCGGGCGCCGACAGCGTGCCTTTCTTGGCTGGGAACTGCTGGCCGGAGGCAAAGCACGGGATACTGAGATCAAGCTGCTTGGCCCGCTGGTCGGTGATGGTGAAGTTCGCCAGGACGAGATCGCTCTTGCCGGAGGTCAGCGGTGTGATCCGATTCGCCGGGTTGGTGGGGCGCACGTCGAGCTTCACGCCGATCTTGTCGGCGACGGCCTGGGCGAAATCGTCGTCGAGCCCAACGATCTCCTTGGTGGCCGGGCCGAAGAAGCCGAAAGGCGGATTGCTGTCGAAGGATGCGGCCCGCAGGACACCGGCCATGTTGATGTCATCAAGCCGATCGGCCTAGGCCGCGCCCACCGACAGCCGGGTTGCTAGGGCGAGAACGGAGAGGCGGCGCATACAAAACGCCCAAACCGATTCGGCCTCGGGCCGGATCCATGCCGGACATTTTGGGGTGCTGCACCTCCCTCGAACGGGAGGAACGGTGACCCTCGATCGCGTGAAAACGATCGCGCGAAGATCCATCGAAGAACTCCGCACCTCGTCCAAGCGAACGGCGGCATGATTCTCGAAGACGCACACCGGAATCAACGGACGAGCTTTGCGTTCTTCAGAGGCAGGAGAGAATGAATTGTCACGTGGTGAGCCACCGATGCTGCTGATGTTTTTCGCCGCTGAAACACACGCTTCGCAGTACCTGACCGAAACACCAGGCCGATCAAACCGTTGGGATTGCCCGCGGCGACGCGCTCGACGGTCGATACGAGCTGACGATCCGTTCGCCGCGGGCGGGGCCACGCCTTGAC
The DNA here is from genome assembly GCF_026540795.1 of Methylobacterium sp. GC_Met_2. Taxonomy (NCBI): domain Bacteria; kingdom Pseudomonadati; phylum Pseudomonadota; class Alphaproteobacteria; order Hyphomicrobiales; family Methylobacteriaceae; genus Methylobacterium; species Methylobacterium sp. GC_Met_2. The sequence goes on along the minus strand of NZ_JALNUM010000093.1, from coordinate 3,545 downwards.
CGAACTTTAACCTCCTGCGCGGCGCAGATTTCTCCCGCCGATGCATTGACCTGTCGCGCAACCGCGGCTAGAAGCGCGCCACTTCGGATGGCCATCGGCTGCCGCCGGCTCTTCGGATTTGCTTCCGGATGCCGCCGTCATCGCTCCGCGCTCCGAGGAATCAAATCGCCTGACGCTCTAAGTCAGATCCGTAGGTACGAGCGCGTTCGTTTTCGGGCGTGCTCCTCTGCCCACACCGCGCCGAGGGGCTCTGACCAGCCCTCCGGCGCATATTCGTATTGCGGACTGCTCTTCGCGGTCCGGACCTAGGTGACCGAGGAAGAGGGCACAGGATGCCGACGATCAACCAGCTGATCGCCCAGCCGCGGAAGATCCAGCGGAGCCGCAATAAGGTTCCGGCGCTTGACGCTTGCCCGCAGAAGCGCGGCGTCTGCACCCGCGTTTACACGACGACCCCGAAGAAGCCGAACTCGGCGCTTCGTAAGGTCGCCAAGGTGCGTCTCACCAACGGCTTTGAGGTGATCGGCTATATCCCGGGTGAAGGCCACAACCTTCAGGAGCACTCCGTGGTGATGATCCGCGGTGGTCGCGTGAAGGATCTTCCGGGCGTGCGCTACCACATCCTGCGCGGCGTGCTCGACACGCAGGGCGTGAAGAACCGGAAGCAGCGCCGGTCGAAGTACGGCGCCAAGCGGCCGAAGTAAGGTTCGAGTCCGAAGCAAATTTCGCTTCGGGCCACGATTTCCACGGCCTCGTAAGGATGCCGCCGGCCCTCGGGCTCAGGTGGCCTGCGCGGGGCGCTTAAGACCATATTGTTCGAGAGCTGAAGCCAATGTCCCGTCGTCACTCAGCAGAGAAGCGCGAAATCATCCCGGATCCGAAGTACGGGGATGTGGTGCTGACGAAGTTCATGAATTCCATCATGTACGAGGGCAAGAAGTCGACCGCTGAGCGGATCGTCTACGGTGCCTTCGACATCGTCGAGAACCGTGCCCGCGCGAACCCGATCGAAGTGTTCCGCGCCGCGCTCGACAACGTCGCCCCGATGATCGAGGTCCGCTCCCGCCGCGTCGGCGGTGCGACCTATCAGGTCCCGGTCGAGGTGCGCACCGAGCGTCGTCAGGCTCTGGCGATCCGCTGGCTGATCCAGGCCGCCCGTTCGCGCAACGACCGGACCATGATCGAGCGCCTCTCCGCGGAGCTGCTCGACGCCGCCAACAACCGCGGCAACGCCGTCAAGAAGCGGGAAGACACGCACCGGATGGCGGAAGCCAACCGCGCCTTCTCGCACTACCGCTGGTAAGCGGTTCCGCCGTCTCTCAGGAGCAATCCGATGCCCCGCACGCACGCGATCGAGGACTACCGCAACTTCGGCATCATGGCCCACATCGATGCCGGCAAGACCACGACCACGGAGCGGATCCTCTACTACACCGGAAAGTCCCATAAGATCGGCGAAGTCCATGAGGGCGCCGCCACGATGGACTGGATGGAGCAGGAGCAGGAGCGCGGCATCACGATCACGTCCGCCGCGACGACGTGCTTCTGGCGCGACAAGCGCCTGAACATCATCGACACCCCCGGCCACGTGGACTTCACCATCGAGGTGGAGCGTTCGCTCCGCGTGCTCGACGGCGCAGTGTGCGTGCTCGACGGCAACCAGGGCGTCGAGCCGCAGACCGAGACCGTGTGGCGTCAGGCCGACAAGTACGACGTGCCGCGCGTGGTGTTCGTCAACAAGATGGACAAGATTGGGGCCGACTTCTTCAAGTGCGTGGCCGATATCATCGGCCGCGTTGCTGGCAAGCCGGTGTGCCTGCAGCTGCCGATCGGTGCCGAGTCCAACTTCCAGGGCGTCATCGACCTCATCAAGATGAAGGCGATCGTCTGGTCGGGTGAGGCGCTCGGCGCTAACTTCGATGAGACCGAGATCCCGGCCGACTTGCTTGATCAGGCGGTCGAGTATCGCACCAAGCTGGTCGAGGCCTGTGTCGAGCTCGACGACGAAGCCATGGCCGCCTATCTCGACGGCACCGAGCCGAGCCAGGAGGCGATGCGCGCTCTGGTGCGCAAGGCCGTGCAGCTGCGCGCCTTCCACCCGGTGCTCTGCGGCTCAGCGTTCAAGAACAAGGGCGTGCAACCGCTCCTCGACGCCGTCGTGGATTACCTGCCCTCCCCGGCCGACCGCGGCGAGATCAAGGGTATCGACTTCAAGACCGAGGAAGAGATCGTCCGTCACCCGACGGATTCGGATCCCTTCTCCATGCTCGCCTTCAAGATCATGGACGATCCCCACGTCGGCACGATCACCTTTTGCCGCGTGTATTCGGGCAAGGTCGAGTCGGGCGCCAACGTGCTCAACTCCTCGCGCGACAAGAAAGAGCGCGTTGGCCGCATGCTGCTGATGCACGCCAACAACCGTGAGGACATCAAGGAGGCCTTCGCGGGCGACATCGTGGCGCTCGCCGGCCTCAAGGATACCCGCACGGGCGACACCCTCAGCGATCCGCAGAAGGTCGTCATCCTCGAGAAGATGGAATTCCCGGAGCCGGTGATCGAGATCGCCGTCGAGCCGAAGTCGAAGGCCGACCAGGAAAAGCTCGGCATCGCTCTGGCCAAGCTCGCCGCGGAGGATCCGTCCTTCCGGGTTTCCACCGACCAGGAATCCGGCCAGACCATCCTGCGCGGGATGGGCGAGCTACACCTGGACATCAAGGTCGACATCCTGCGCCGCACCTACAAGGTCGACGCGAATATCGGCCAGCCGCAGGTCGCCTACCGTGAGAAGCTGACCCGTCGGCAGGAAATCGACTACACGCACAAGAAGCAGACCGGCGGTACCGGCCAGTTTGCCCGCGTGAAGTTCATCGTCGAGCCGAACGAGCCGGGCGCCGGTTTCTCGTTTGAGTCGAAGGTCGTCGGTGGTTCGGTGCCCAAGGAGTACATCCCGGGCGTCGAGAAGGGCTTGAACTCGGTACTGGGTGCGGGCGTGCTGGCCGGCTTCCCGGTGGTCGACGTGAAGGTCGAGCTGATCGACGGCGCCTACCACGATGTCGACTCGTCGGCGCTGGCCTTCGAGATCGCCTCTCGGGCGGCGCTTCGCGAGGCTCTTCAGAAGGGCGGATCGGTTCTGCTCGAGCCGGTGATGAAGGTCGAGGTCGTCTCGCCGGAAGAGTATACCGGTTCGGTCATCGGCGATCTGAACGCCCGTCGCGGCCAGATCCAGGGCCAGGACATGCGAGGCAATGCCAACGTCATCAACGCGATGGTGCCGCTGGCCAACATGTTTGGCTACGTGAACCAGCTGCGCTCCTTCTCGCAGGGCCGCGCCAACTTCACGATGCAGTTCGATCACTACGAAGAGGTGCCGCGCGGCGAGGCCGACAAGGTCATCGCCAAGTACGCCTAAGGCTCACGCCGGAACCACCTCTTCTTCCGCAACACGATTTCGAATTTAGGAGGCTCTGATGGGCAAGGAAAAGTTCTCCCGCACCAAGCCGCACTGCAACATTGGGACGATCGGGCACGTGGATCACGGCAAGACG
>NZ_JALNUM010000092.1:0-25703 GCF_026540795.1 Methylobacterium sp. GC_Met_2 | reverse complement strand
GCTGAGCCCGCGCCGCAGTACCAGTCAGGCCCGTTCGTGCCGCCGCGCCCGGCCGCTCCGGGCGGCACGCCCCTCGCCCGCGCCCCGCGCATGCCGCAGATTCACGAGTTGCCGCCGATCGCCCAGAACCAGATCCTGGCCAATCGCGCGGCGGAGGAGTCGGCTCCGGAATCGAAGCGGACCTCGCTCCTGCGGCGTCTGGCAACGGTGGGCTTCGGCGGCCGGCGCGACGAGATCGAGGGCGCTCCCGCGGCCCGCGCCAACCCGGCCGCGCCGCTGCCCCAGATGGCGCAGCCCCACGTGCCGCCGGCCCCGCGCGCTCCGGTCACGCCGGCAGTCCCGCAATACCGTCCGGCCCAGGGCCATCTCGACGCCCAGGGCCGTGTCGCGCCCCAGAGCCGGATGATGGACGACGACCAGCTGGAGATCCCGGCTTTCCTCCGCCGTCAGGCGAATTAATCAGCCGCTGCACTGCGGCAACGGGGAAGGCCGGCGGGTGACCGCCGGCCTTTCGCGTTCCACATATTCAACTTCAGGTTAGCGCTGCCGCGGACTTTGGCGCTCCGGAAGATGCTTGAGCTGTGGGAAGCGGGGACTCGTGGTGTATCCATGACACAGATCGGCCGTGGGTTAGCCACGCGTTAACCACTTTTTAAGCCCTTGATCACACTGCATTTTACATCTCCCGGACCGCAAGCGTGTCTGTAACAGAGCGTAAGAATCCGTGATTTGGCTGCCCTGTGCGGTGCAGTTATAGAAGCATCAAGACCGACGAGACATGCATCGGGATACAACCTGATCGCGTGAGCAGGGGCATCAAGCAGCGGACGGATCAGTCGGTGTTCGCCCATTCCCCGTTGGAATGGCGGAGCCTGATCGCGGCCGGGGGCTAAGGAATGCGAACGCTGAAACAGACGACCCTCAAAGGGCCGGCGACTCTCTCGGGCATCGGGGTTCATTCCGGGAACCCCGCCGAGATCACGCTCAGGCCCGCACCCGCCAATCACGGTATTGCTTTCCTCCGCACCGGTACGCCCCACGGCAATGACCGCCTAATCAAGGCGCATCACGCACTCGTTTCCGCCACCGAGCTCTGCACCGTCCTGGGCGACGTCGAGACGGGTGCGGTGGCCACCGTCGAGCATCTGATGTCCGCGCTCTACGGGCTGGGCGTCGACAACGCCCTGATCGAGATCGACGGGCCCGAGATGCCCATTCTCGACGGCTCCGCACTTCCCTTCGTGCAGGCGATCGATCAGGTCGGGATCGCCGCCTGCGGGGCGCCCCGGCGCTGGCTCAAGGTGCTGCAACACGTCCGCATCGAGACCGGCCGGTCCTTCGCGGAACTTCGGCCGATCGACCGGGGCTTCCGCCTCGATGTGGAAATCGATTTTGAGAGCCCGGTGATCGGCCGCTCGCGCCGGGCCATGGATCTCTCTCCCGCCACCTACCGCCGTGAGATCGCGGGCGCCCGCACCTTCGGGATGATGCGGGACGTGGAGCGGTACTGGAAGGCGGGCTTCGCCCTCGGCGCCTCCCTGGAGAACACCGTGGCGGTCGGCGAGACTGCGGTGGTCAACCCCGAAGGCCTGCGCTTCCCGGACGAGTTCGTCCGCCACAAGATCCTGGACGCGATCGGCGACCTCGCCTTGGCCGGCCTGCCGATCCAAGGTGCGTACCGCTCCTATTGCGGCGGCCACCGGATGAATGTCGGCGTCCTCTCCGCCCTTCTGGCCGACCGGGCCAATTACGCGATCGTCGAGGCGCAGGGCCCGCGCCGCGAGACCGTCCTCTCGGAACTCGGCGTCGGTTTGGGGGTCGCCGCCTTCGCGGGCGACCTCTGACGATCAACCTGTGGTCCGCAAGCCACAGTCGGCGATCGTTCCGTACCGCCTCAGCCTTGCCGCTTTCGTGCCCGAATCAAACGTCACGGTTTAACGGTCCGTGAACGGCGGGTTCGGCTCAGAAGGCCGGATCCACGCACGCGATGGCATGACGGCGCGGGATGGCGCCGCTTCCGGGAAAGAGCGCCAGATGCCTGTCACCATTCGTTACCGCCGGGCGGCAGCCTTCGCGGCGCCTCTCGTGGCCATCCTCGGCCTCGGCCTGGGCGGCTGCGATTTCGACCCGACCAATCTGTTCTCCGAGAAGTACAAGCCCGAGGTCGTTCCGGACATCCCGGCTGACAAGCTCTACAGCGATGGCTTGGCCAAGCTTGAAGACAGCGACTACGACGGCGCGGTCAAGAAGTTCGACAGCCTCGACAAGCAGTACCAGTATTCCGAGTGGTCCCGGAAGGCGCTGCTCATGACGGCCTACGCGAACTATGAGGGCCAGAAGTACGACGACGCGATCAGCGCCTCGAAGCGCTACCTGCAGCGGCACCCGGCCAGCAAGGATGCGGCCTACGCGCAGTACCTGATGGCAATGTCGAACTACAAGCAGATCCCGGATGTGACCCGCGATCAGGAGCGATCCGAGAAGGCGCTGACGGCCCTTCAGGAGCTGGTCCAGAAGTATCCGACCTCGGAATACGCGATCGACGCGAAGGCGAAGATCCAGATCACCCGCGACCAGCTCGCCGGCAAGGAGATGGAAGTCGGGCGCTTCTACCTGGAGCGGCGCAACTTCCCGGCGGCGATCAACCGCTTCCGTGACGTGGTCTCCAAGTACCAGACCACCCGCCACGCCGAAGAGGCGCTGGAGCGCCTGACCGAAGCCTACTGGGCGCTCGGCATCACCCAGGAGGCGCAGAACGCCGCCGCGGTGCTCGGCCACAACTTCCCGGACAGTTCCTGGTACAAGGACGCGCACGCGCTCCTCGCCCAGAACGGGCTCGAGCCGCGGGAGGAGAAGGCCTCGTTCCTGTCGAAGATCTACCGCTCGGTCGCGGGCAAGACGGCCTCGGCCGAGTGAACAAGCGGTTTGACCCGCTTTCCGGGTTTCCAAAGGGCTTCAGCCCTTTGGCGGGTACACAGGGCAGCGCCCTGAGATATTCATCAGGGCCCCGCCCTGGACCTGCGAAAGGTCTCGACCTTTCGAAACCCTGACCGGATAGGTCGACCGCCCCGAACACGTTGAGGCCCGGAGCGCCTGCTTCGGGCCTTTCCCATTGTGCGACGCATTTTTGGGGTGAATCAGCGGCGCCACGGCCTTATCTCTGCGGTCCCCTTCTGAGGAATGCCCCCGCCGCATGCTGGCGCAGCTCGCGATCCGCGACATCGTTCTGATCGACCGTCTCGAACTGAATTTCCGAACGGGCCTCAGCGTCCTGACCGGAGAGACGGGCGCGGGCAAATCGATCCTGCTCGACGCCTTCGCGCTGGCGCTGGGCGGGCGTGGCGATGGCCGCCTCGTCCGGCACGGCGAGGCGCAGGGCGTCGTCACCGCCGTGTTCGATCTGCCCCTGGACCATCCGGCTCGCCGGATTGCCACGGAGGCCGAGATCGACACGGAGGGCGATCTGATCCTGCGCCGGACCCAGATGGCGGACGGACGCACCCGCGCCTTCGTCAACGACCAGCCGGTGGGCGTCCAGGTCCTGCGCGCGATCGGCGCGGCCCTGGTGGAGATCCACGGTCAGCACGACGACCGTGCGCTGGCCGATCCGGCCTCGCACCGGGCGATCCTCGACGCGTTCGGCGGCCTGCAGGGCCAGCTCGCCAAGGTCGCGGCGGCCGCCCGCGCGGTCCGCACCGCCCGATCCGACCTCGCCGAGCACCGCGCTCGGGTGGAGGCGGCCCGGAAGGAGGCCGATTTCCTGCGCCACGCCGTGGAGGAGCTGGCTGCACTCGCGCCGAAGCCCGGTGAGGAGGCTCAGCTCGCCGAGCGCCGCAGCATCATGCAGCAATCCGAGAAGGTCGCGCGCGAACTGAATGCGGCGCTGGAAGCGGTGGGCGGGACCCATTCCGGGGTACCCCATATCTCGGCCGCCCTGCGGAAGCTGGAGCGCCGCGCATCGCAGCTCCCCGCCCTCGTCGATCCCTGCGTCAACGCCCTCGACGCCGCGATCGTAGCCCTCGACGAGGCTCGAGCCGTGCTTGACGCCGCGGTGGCGGAGACCGAGTTCGATCCCCGCGATCTCGAGCGGGTGGAGGAACGGCTGTTCGCCCTGCGGGCGGCCGCCCGCAAATACGACGTCGCGGCCGACGATCTTGCGGCGCTTGCCGAGCGCTATGCCGGCGACGTTGCGGCGATCGATGCCGGGGAAGCGGCACTGGCAGGCCTCGAACAGACTCTTGCCACCGCGGAGGCTGCCTATGCCGAGGCCGCCGAAAAGCTCAGTGCCGGTCGCCGCCGCGCCGCCAAGCAGCTCGACGCCGCCGTGAAGGCCGAGCTGCCCCCCTTGAAGCTCGAGCGCGCCCGATTCATCACCGAGATCGTCACCGACCCGGAATCGCGCGATCCGGCCGGCACCGACCGGGTCGAGTTCTGGGCGCAGACCAATCCCGGCACCAAGCCCGGACCGATGATGAAGGTCGCCTCGGGCGGCGAGTTGTCGCGGTTCATGCTCGCCCTGAAGGTGGTGCTGGCCGATAAGGGCTCGGCCCCGACCCTGATCTTCGACGAGATCGACACCGGCGTCGGCGGTGCTGTTGCGGATGCCATCGGGCTGCGCCTCGCACGCCTGGCCGCGACCGTACAGGTTGTCGCCGTCACCCATGCGCCGCAGGTCGCGGCTCGCGCGGAGACGCATTTCCTTATCGCGAAGGCACCCGTGAAAGGGGCCGGCCGTGTCGCAACGCGGGTCGCCAGCCTTCCCGTGGCCGAGCGCCGGGAGGAGATCGCCCGGATGCTCGCGGGGGCAACAGTGACCGATGAAGCCCGCGCGGCGGCTGCGCGGCTTCTTCAGGGCGCCGACGGTTAACTGACAGGTAAGCTTAACCGTTGGTTCACGGTAACGGTTCGTTAACCATTCTTGGTGACTCTCTTGCCATCCCGGCGCCGCAGCGGTTTGGAGCGGCCGAAGGACGAGAGGGAGCCATGAAGCTGTCAGGCGTCGATTCCGAGGACCTTTCGCACGTGGGACAGAATCCGAAGCGGACGATCGATACGCGTCGGCTGGGTCTCTCGCTGCGCACGGTCTATGAAGGCAGTGTCGACACGCAGCCGATCACCGACACCCATGTCGAGCTGCTCCTGCGCCTGCGCCAGAAGGAGCGGGAGCTGCGCCGGGCCGGGTAGGGCGATCCCGCTCCCGAATGCCTCACCAGCGGCGCGCCCCCGGCCGCCGCCGATACTCGGCCGCTCGAATCAGGGTGAGGATCCGGTCGAGATCTTTTAGCAGATCCGCCTCCTCGCGCCGCGCTGCCGCGGCTGCATCCGGATCGCCACTGAACTTCTGACGCGCCTGCGCGAGGGTCAGGGCGCGCTCCACCGCTTCCCGTTCGGCATGCAGGGCAAGCCAGTTCGGGTCAGTCTCCGTCGCTGAATCGGCGTTTTCGCCCACCACGGTTCCCAGTCCCTTCCCGTGCCGTTGCCGGTAGGAACGCGCGAGACCCGTGAACCGTGCCGCGCGACCTGCGACGCGATGTCATGCCGGTGTCATCTACCTGTCGTAACCGCGCAGCCATCGGGCGGCCGGCGCTGGATCTTTCACGGATCGGCCGCAAGGCTCTGCCGCGGGCATGAGCATGCCGGCGGGGTGGCGCAGGCTCTTGCCCGACGGCAACGGAGATTCCATGAGACCCTTCGCTTACGCGCTCGCCGTCGGACTCGCGACGGTACAGCTGGCGTCTGCGGCGCTGGCCGCCGACATCACCGGGGCCGGGGCTACGTTCCCCTTCCCGGTCTACTCGAAGTGGGCCGAGGCCTACCGGAAGGAATCCGGTTCGGGTCTGAACTATCAGTCGATCGGATCCGGCGGCGGGATCAAGCAGATCCAGGCCAAGACGGTCGATTTCGGCGCCACCGACGCGCCGCTGAAGGGCGAGCAGCTGGCCAAGGACGGCCTCGTCCAGTTCCCCACCGTGATGGGCGGCGTCGTGCCGGTGGTGAACATCGCCGGAATCGAGCCGGGCAAGCTCAAACTGACCGGCGACGTGCTGGCCGACATCTATGCCGGGAAGATCGCCAAGTGGACCGATCCGCGGATCGCGAAGCTCAATGACGGCCTGAAACTGCCCGACACGAACATCACGCCGGTCTACCGGTCCGACGCCTCGGGCACGACCAACATCTTCACCACCTACCTGTCCCAGGCTTCGGACACGTGGAAGAAGGAGTACGGCGCGGCCACGACGATCTCCTGGCCGGTCGGTCAGGGCGGCAAGGGCAACGAGGGCGTGACGGCCACCGTGAAGCAGGTGCCGAATTCCGTCGGCTACGTCGAGTCGGCTTACGCCAAGCAGAACAAGCTGGCCTACGCCCTGCTGCAGAACAAGGCCGGCAAGTTCCCGCAGCCCGACGACAAGGCGTTCCAGGCGGCGGCGGCCAGCGCGGACTGGAAGTCGGCCCCCGGCTTCGGCATCTCGCTCACCAACCAAGCCGGCGAGGAGGCGTGGCCGATCACGGCGGCGACCTTCATCCTGGTCCACAAGGACCCGGCCGATCCGGCCAAGGCCGCCGATGTGCTCAAGTTCTTCGACTGGGCGTACAAGAACGGCGACAAGCTTGCCTCGGATCTCGACTATGTTCCGCTGCCGGACAACGTCGTGGCGCTGATCCACGAAGAGTGGAAGAACGTGAAGGGCAAGGACGGGAAGCCGGTTTACAATATGTAAGCCCAACGGGGAGGAGGCTTCGACCTCCTCCCTCGCTTCTGAGATCCCGCCGCGCTACCACGTTATCCTTCGCAGAGAACCGCGGATGTCTGCTTTGACTGAAACGATTGCCCTCGGCCGAACCCGTACGTCGGCGGCGCGGAAGGGACCGAGCCGGAACATGGACGCCGTGTTCCGCGGTTGCGCGTACGGCGCGGCGTTGCTGGTGCTGACCGTCCTCGTGGGGATCATCGGCTCCATCGTCTACGGCGGCCTGCCGGCCTTCCGGGAGTTCGGCGTCGGCTTCCTGACGTCCAGCGTCTGGAACGTCGGCACCGAACAGTACGGCGCGCTCGTGGCCGTCATCGGAACGGTGATGTCGGCGCTCCTGGCCCTCCTGATCGGCGTCCCGGTCTCGCTCGGCATCGCCATCTACCTGACGCAGCTCTGCCCGGGCTGGGCGCGCAAGCCGGTCGCGATGACGATCGAGCTGCTCGCCGCCGTGCCGAGCATCATCTACGGGATGTGGGGCCTGTTCATCTTCGCCCCGCTGTTCGCCCGCTTCGTCGAGATCCCGATCTCGAACGTCGTCGAGGGCCTGCCGATCGTCGGGACCGTGCTGTATGCCCGCATCCCCTCTGGGGTCGGGGTGCTCACCGCCGGCATCATCCTGGCGATCATGATCGTGCCGTTCGTGGCCTCGATCGCCCGCGACATGCTCGACCAGATCCCCACGATCCTGCGCGAGAGCGCCTACGGCGTCGGCTGCACCACCTGGGAGGTGACGCGCTTCGTCCTGATCCGGCACGCCTCGGTGTCGATCATCGGCGCGATCATGCTCGGCCTCGGCCGTGCGCTGGGCGAGACCATGGCGGTGACCTTCGTGGTCGGCAACGCCAACCGCCTCTCGGCCTCGATCTTCGATCCCGGCTCGACCATCGCGTCCCGGATCGCCAACGAATTCAACGAGGCGGACGGCATGCAGCTCAACGCCCTGATGGCGCTCGGCTGCATCCTGTTCGTCATCACCTTCATCGTCCTGATCGCCGCGCGCATCCTGACGTCACGCGTGCGGGTCGCTTGAGGAGCCCCATGGACGCGATCAACACACGCGCTGCGCCGCCGCTCGTGCAGGCCCGGGTCCGCCCCGGCCGGCGCCGCGCGGACGCCATACTCCGTGGCTTCTGCGCCTTTGCCACGCTGCTCGGCATCATCGTGCTCGGCTCGATCCTGCTGATGCTGATCGTCGAAGGCGTGCGCGGCTTCACGCCGACCCTGCTGACGCAACCGACCCCGGGGCCGGGCAGCGAGGGCGGCGGCATCGCCAACGCGGTGCTGGGCAGCCTGATCCTGACCACGATCGGCATCGTCATCGCGACGCCGGTCGGCGTGATGGCCGGAACATTCCTGGCGGAATACGGCCGGACCTCGAAGCTGGCCGTCCTGATCCGCTTCCTCAACGACATCCTGCTCTCGGCGCCGTCGATCCTGATCGGCCTGTTCGTCTACACGCTGATGGTGCGGCCCATGGGCAGCTATTCCGGCTGGGCCGGCGGCATCGCGCTCGCGATCATCGCCACGCCGGTGATCGTGCGGACCACCGAGGACATGCTGAGCCTCGTGCCGGGCACCCTGCGCGAGGCCGGCGCGGCGCTCGGCGCTCCGCCCTCCATGGTGATCATGAAGGTGAGCTGGCGCGCCGCCTCGGCCGGCATCGTGACGGGCATCATCCTGGCGCTGGCCCGCATCGCCGGCGAGACCGCGCCGCTCCTGTTCACCGCACTCAACAACAACAGCTGGTTCAGCCCCGACCTCATGGGTGGCGTCCCGAACCTGCCGGTGATGATCTACCAGTTCGCGCTCTCGCCCTATTCCAACTGGCAGCAGCTGGCCTGGGCCGGAGCGCTTCTGATCACCATGACCATCCTCGCCCTCTCCGTGATCGCCCGCTTGGTGGTCAAGCCGCAGCGTGCCCGCTGAAGCGCGAGCCGAAGGATTAGCCCGATGAGCCATGCTGCAGCCACCGCCGCCGCCGAGCCCCTTATGCAGCCCTCCGCCAAGGCCGGCGCCGACACCAAGGCGCCCGTCCGGATCGCCGTGAAGGGGCTGAACTTCTACTATGGCCAGTTCCACGGCCTGAAGGACATCAACCTCAACTTCCATGATCGGCAGGTGACCGCGCTGATCGGCCCGTCGGGCTGCGGGAAGTCGACGCTGCTGCGCACCTTCAACCGGATCTACAGCCTCTATCCGGAGCAGCGCGCCGAGGGCGAGATCCTGCTGGACGGCGTCAACATCCTGGATTCGAAGGTCGATCTCAACGATCTGCGCGCCCGGGTCGGCATGGTGTTCCAGAAGCCGACGCCCTTCCCGATGTCGATCTACGACAACGTCGCCTTCGGCATCCGCCTCTACGAGAAGCTGCCGAAATCGGAGCTTGACGACCGGGTCGAGGCGTCGCTGCGCAAGGCGGCGCTCTGGGACGAGGTCAAGGACAAGCTGAAGCAGTCCGGCATGGGCCTGTCGGGCGGGCAGCAGCAGCGTCTGTGCATCGCTCGCACAGTGGCCCAGCGCCCGGAGGTGATCCTGTTCGACGAGCCGACCTCGGCGCTGGACCCGATCTCGACGGGCCGGATCGAGGAGCTGATCGAGCAGCTGCGCGACGAGTTCACCATCGCGATCGTCACGCACAACATGCAGCAGGCGGCGCGCATCTCGCAGTTCACCGCCTTCATGTATCTCGGCGAGCTGATTGAATTCTCACAAACCGAAAAAATGTTCATGAACCCGACCGAGCGGCGGACGCAGGACTATATCACCGGCCGCTTCGGCTAAGCTGTTTCGAAGACCGGTTTCCGCGCCATCGCGACCCGGGCGCCGCGGCGGCCGGGCGGGATCGCGGCAACCGGGTGGGATCGCACGTCCTGGCCCCCATCGAAGGATCCATCCATGCCCGGCCATATCGTTACCTCCTACGACACCGATCTCGAAAACCTCCGTCGCTCGATCTCGGAGATGGGCGGCGTGGCGGAGAAGATGACCACCGAGGCGACCGACGCCCTGGTGCGCCGCGACGACGGGCTCGCCCAGGCGGTGATCCTCGCCGACAAGCGCCTGGACGCCCTCCAGAGGGATATCGAGGAGCGCTCCGTCCTGCTGATCGCCCGGCGGCAGCCCCTGGCGATCGACCTGCGCGAGACCATCTCGGCGATCCGCGTCTCCGGGGACCTGGAGCGGATCGGCGACCTCGCCAAGAACGTGGCCAAGCGCGTCGTGGCGATCTCCGATCAGGCGCCGGCGCAGAAGATCGTGCTCGGCGTGCGCCACATGAGCGACCTCGCGGAGGGCCAGCTGAAGGACGTGCTGGACGCCTATGCGAGCCGCGATATCGAGGCGGCCCACGACGTGTGGGAGCGCGACGGCGAGATCGACGCGCTGTACAATTCCCTGTTCCGCGAGCTTCTGACCTACATGATGGAGGATCCGCGCAACATCTCGTTCTGCACGCACCTGCTGTTCTGCGCCAAGAATGTCGAACGCATCGGCGATCACACGACCAACATCGCCGAGACGATCCACTACCTCGCCACGGGCGAGACGCTCGCCGGAGAACGGCCGAAGAACGATGCGTCGAATTACGTGACGGTGGATGGGGGTCTGGCGCCGTGAAGCGCTTCCCGGGGCGCAGGATCCTGGGGGCGTCGCCGCCGTGACGGTCGGTTTCGGTTGAGGCTGGGCGGAGCCTCCGGCACCATTGCCGCGTCCGCCGCGAGAACGGGTCATCGAAGGTGAGTATGCAAGTCCTGATCGTCGAGGACGAGGAGGCATTGACCACGCTGCTGCGCTACAACTTGGAAGCCGAGGGCTTCCTGGTGGATACGGCGGCCCGGGGCGACGATGCGGAACTGCTTCTGGCCGAGCGCATGCCCGATCTGGTCCTGCTCGACTGGATGCTGCCCGGCCTGTCCGGGATCGAGCTTTGCCGCCGCATCCGGGCCCGGCGGGAGACCGAGCGGCTGCCGGTGATCATGCTGACCGCCCGGGGCGAAGAAGGCGACCGGATCCGGGGCCTCGGGACGGGCGCCGACGATTACATCGTCAAGCCGTTCTCGGTGCCGGAACTGCTCGCCCGCATCCGCGCGCTCCTGCGCCGGGCCAAGCCGGCTCATGTCTCGGATCGTCTGGCCGCCGGCGACCTCGAACTGGACCGCACCGGTCATCGGGTGCGCCGGGCCGGCGAGGAGCTGCATCTCGGCCCCACGGAGTTCCGGCTGCTGGAATTCCTGATGCTGGCCCCGGGCCGGGTCTTCTCCCGCGAGCAGCTTCTCGACGGGGTCTGGGGTCACGACGTCTACATCGACGAGCGCACCGTCGACGTCCATGTCGGCCGCCTGCGCAAGGCGCTGAACGGCCCACGCCAAGCCGATCCGATCCGCACCGTCCGCGGCTCCGGCTACGCCTTCGACGAAACCTTCTCCCTCGAAGCCTGAATCGCCAAGTCCCGATTTCGAAAGGTCAAGACCTTTTGCGGGTGCAGGGCGGAGCCTTGCTATGGGGCGAAGCCCGAGCGTCTGGACTCCGCCCCGACACCCCGCCAAAGGGCTTCCGCCCTTCGGGAACCCCCGATCAGCGGGTGAGCGCGGCACTCCTGTCGGCGGCCGGCACGGAGGCCAGGGCCTGGAGCACCGTGCCCTCGGTGAGGATCTGGGGCAGCACCTGGGGCTCGCCGCCGTCGGTGTAGAGCAGGTAGAGCGGCACGCCGCTCCGGCCGTGCTTCTCCAGCAGGCGCGTGATCTCGGGGTTCTGGTTGGTCCAGTCGCCCTTCAGATAGGTGATGCCCCGCTCGGCCATCGCGGCCCGCACGGCCTTCGTGGAGAGGGAGGTCGTCTCGTTGACCGCGCAGGTGATGCACCACGCCGCGGTCATGTTGACGAAGGCCGGCTTGTGCGCGCTCGTCAGCGCATCGAGACGGGCCTGCGTGAACGGCTCGATACCACCGGCGGCGGCCTGCGCGGTCGGCGCGGCACGGTCCTGCGGGAGGGTGGACACCAGGGCCACCACGGCGATCAGGGCGAGCGCCGCACAGACCTGCGCGATCCGGCGTGCCCCGGGCGCGGCGGCGCGTCCGCGCTCCCAGGCCCAGGCGGAGAAACCCACCAGCACGAGGCCGATCAGCGCCGCCAGAAGGCCCCGCGGATCGACCTGCTGCGCCAGGACCCAGACCAGCCAAGCCACGGTGGCGTAGACCGGGAAGGCGAGCACCTGCTTGAGCGTCTCCATCCAGGCGCCCGGCCGCGGCAGCGCCCGAAGGGCCGGGGGCCAGAGAGTGAGAGCCAAGAACGGCAGGGCGAGGCCGAGCCCGAGGCTCGCGAACACGGCAAGCGCCACACCTGCGCTCTGGGTCAGCGCGAAGCCGATTGCCGAGCCCATGAACGGCGCCGTGCAGGGCGTCGCCACCAGCGTGGCCAGCACGCCCGTGAAGAACGAACCACTCAGGCCGGAACGCCGGGTCAGGCGATCGCCGACACCCGCGAGCCGTCCCCCGACCTCGACCACGCCGGACAGGCTCAGACCCATCGCGAAGAGCAGATAGGCGAGCCCCGCCACCACCAGGGGCGATTGCAGCTGGAATCCCCAGCCGATCGCCGCCCCTCCGCCCTTCAGGGCGATGAGCACTCCGGCCAGACCCAGGAAACTCGCCAGCACGCCGGCCGTATAGGCGAAGCCGTGCAGGCGCAGGCGGGCCGGACCCTCGCCCGCATGCCGCACGAGACTCAGCACTTTGATCGACAGGACGGGGAAGACGCAGGGCATCAGATTGAGGATGAGGCCGCCGAAAAAAGCGAAGGCGGCGGCGGTGGCAAACGTCAGCAGGTCGAGGTCGGGCGCGGCGGCCCCGGCCGGCGTCGCCGCGACGGGAACCGACGGATCGGTCGCGGCCGGAAGCACCGGCTCGTCGCCATACGCGAAGGCGAGGCGGCGGCTGCCGGATTCGGTCACCTCGTCCAGGGTCAGCACACCCGGAAGGGCCGTGGGAGCCGCTTCGGTCGGGCTGCTCCGGGCGACGGTGAGGTGCAGGCCGGTGCCGTCGACCGCCATCACCTGTGCGCTCGCGTTGTCGATCGCGGTCTCGGCATACGGGAAGTAGGCGGCGTTCCGGATCGTGTCGGGCCTGAGCCCCGTCGCCGTGAAATCGAGCTGCAGGGTATCGCCCTGGCTCGACAGGTTCATCGGCCAGAGCGCAGGGGTCGGGAGGGCGGCCCGAGCGCGGGCGAACAGGGCTGCATTGTCCGGATCGGGACGCGGCTCGCCCACCGGCACGGTGAGGGCAAGATCCGCGGAGCCCGGCACGCACTCGGTCTCGCAGACGAGGTAGGTCAGCTTGGCCTGGATCTGCACCGGGTTGGCCGGATCGAGGCTCGGCGGCGGCGTCACGGGGACGAGGAGCGTGACCTCGCCCTCGTAGCCGTAATTCATCAGCGTCGCGATCGGGATCCGCTCCGGCGCCGGCCACTGGAGCGCCCCGGCGTTGAAGCCGGCCGGCAGGGTCCAGGTCACCTCGGGCGGCAGGCCCGAATCCCCCGGGTTGCGCCAGTAGACGTGCCAGCCGGGCTTCACCTGCATCCGCACCGCGAGGGTAAAAGGCCGCGCCCCCGCCACCGCGGCGGGCTCGGCGACAAGGCTCGACCGCACCAGATCCGGCGGCGTGCGCAGGCCCTGCGCCAGGGCCGCCGACAGGCTCGCGGCGAGGACCAGAATCGGGAGGACGAGGCGGCGGATCATGCTGTCCCTTCGCGGGCCGGGCGGCCGCGGTTTCAGGCCCAGCGTTCGGGCCATTCCGTGACGACGCGCTTACCACGAAGGGCCGTGGCGGTCGCGCGCCGCGGCCTCACCCGGGCAGCGGCGCCGTGGCGCGCGCCAGCCAGTCGCGCGCTCCGGCATCGAGCTCCGGCGACAGCGCCTCGCGGACCCAGACATGGTAGGCGTCGATCCAGGCGCGCTCCCCCGGTTCGAGCAGCTCGGTCTGGATCAAGTTCCGGTCGTAGGGCGCCAGCGTCAGCGTCTCGAAGCCGAGCATCGGGCGCTCGCCGTCCGCGATGGCGCGCGTCTCGACCAGAACGAGGTTCTCGATCCGGATGCCGTAGGCGCCGGCCGCGTAGTAGCCCGGCTCGTTCGACAGGATCATGCCGGGCTCGAGCGCCACCGTACCGGTCTTGGCGATCCGTTGCGGCCCCTCGTGCACCGACAGGAAGGCGCCGACGCCGTGGCCGGTGCCGTGGTCGAAATCGAGCCCCGCCTGCCATAGGGGCGCCCGGGCGAAGGCATCGATCTGCGCGCCGGTCGTCTTGTTGGGAAACACCGCCCGGGCGATGGCGATATGGCCCTTCAGCACCCGGGTGAAGCGGTCGCGCATCGCCGCGCTCGGCGCGCCCACCGCGACGGTCCGGGTGATGTCGGTGGTGCCGTCCGGGTATTGCGCGCCGGAATCGATCAGGAACAGCTCGCCCGGCCGGACCGCCCGGTCGCTGGCGCGGGTGACCCGGTAGTGGACGATCGCCCCGTTGGGTCCGGATCCCGAGATGGTCGGGAACGAGACGTCGCGCAGATCGCCGCCCGCGGCGCGGAAATCCTCCAGCGCCTCGACGGCGGCGATCTCGGTGAGGCCCCCGGCCGTGGATGCCGCGTCGAGCCACGCCAGGAAGCGGACGACGCTGGCCCCATCGCGCTGATGGGCGGCGCGCGCGCCCGCGATCTCGGCGGCATTCTTGAGCGCCTTCATCGCGGTGATCGGATCCTTGCCGACATCGACCGTGCCGCCGGCCGATTCGATCCGTTCCTTGAGGGCGACCGCGCCCGTGGCCGCATCAAGCCGGACCCGGGCCCCGCTGAGCGACGCCAGCCCATCCTCAAGCTCGGCCTTGGGCAGGATCTCGGCGACGGGCGCGAGCGCCGCGCGCAGGTCCGGATCGACGGCCGGCGAGGCCAGAAAGAGGCGCGCCTGCCCCTCGCGCGGCAGGATCGCGTAACCGAGGGCCAGGGGCGTATGCCCGACATCGGCGCCGCGCAGGTTGAAGGCCCAGGCGAGGTTGTGCGGATCCGAGATCACCAGGGCGTCGCAGCCGGCCTCCGTCAGGCTGTCCCGCACCCGGGCGAGCTTGTCGGCGACCGTTTCGCCCGCGAGCGCGTCCGGATGGCGGATGACCCGGCCGGCAGGCGGCTTCGGCCGACCGGCCCAGACGGCATCCACGAGGTTCGGCACGGCCCGCAGGGCACCGCCCGCCTTCGTGGCCACCCGTTCCAGGCGCGCCAATCCGTCCGGCGTGTGCAGCCACGGATCGTAGCCCAGCACCTGATCGCGCTTGAGGTTGGCACCGATCCAGGCTTCGGGCGTCGTTTCGGCCAACGGCACGATCGCGAGGATGCCGGTATCGACCTGCTCGGGCGCCTGGAGCGTGTAACGGCCATCCACAACCAGGGCGGCGGATTCCGCCAGAATCACCGCAGTCCCGGCCGACCCGGTGAACCCGGTGAGCCAAGCGAGCCGCTCGGCGTCGGCGGGGACGTATTCGGACTGGTGCTCGTCGGCCCGCGGCACGACGAAACCGTCGACCCCCGTCTCGCGCAGGGCGGCCCGCAGAGCCTCGATCCGTTCCGGCCCCTTGCGATGGCCCGGGTCGTCGAACGTCTGAAAGCGCTGGCGTGGTCGGGACGGCGGCGGCTCGATCATGGTGGGAGGGTAGAGCGCTCGCCGCCGGCATGGCAACCGACCCGGCATCGGGAATGCAGGGTGAGGGCGCGCACGATGCCCGTACAGGTTGTCAGACGGCACCCGTCATGCAGCGCGCAGCCCAGCAATGGCTGGCCCGCATACCTTATTCAACATGAAAAAATCGCGAACAATCTTATCACGCCGTGGGTTTTGGCCTATCTCGGGATCATGGCACGTCGCGTTTACTACCGGATCAGCGACAGAGCGGATGGCTGCTTCGACGCCATCGTGACGGTCGAACCCGATACTGTCGTTCGCCGGGAGGGCTTCGCGTCGCTCGCGGAGGTCGAGGAGTGGATCGAGGGCCTGCGTGTCCTGATGGCGGCGCTCGGTGCGCCGGTGTCGCAGTGCTTCCAGGATTCGACCCCGCCGGAGCCGGCCGAGGCCGGATCCGACCGTGTCTGCCCGCCCGGCAAGGTCCGCGCCGCGCGCTGAGGGCGCGGGCAGCGATCAGAGATACTCCGCGGGGACATAACGGGTCGAGGACTGGCTCAGACTTTACGCCGGCCGATCTTGCCCGCCTGCGCGCGGTTCAGCGCTGAGGGCGTCGCACGGGGCGCGCGGCCGTGCCGCCGCGCATCAGCACGAGGGCGACCCAGCCCTCGATCAGACCGCGGCGCACGAGGGCGAAGCCCTGGTGTCGGTAAGCCGAGAGGACGCCCGGGACATCGCGCTCGATCAGGCCGGACAGGATCAATACGCCGCCGGGGGCCACCACCCGCGTCAGCGAGGGGGCGAGGAGTCGCAGCGGCCGCGCCAGGATGTTGGCGAAAACCAGATCGAAATGACGCGGACGGGCCGCGAGGCGGTGGCGCACACCGGGGCCGAGATAGAGCTTGAGATAGGGGCCGAGACCGTTGGCGCGGGCGTTCTCGCGGGCCGTGAGCACCGCCTCCGCGTCGAGATCCCCGGCCACGATCGGCTGCCGCAACGCCTTGGCGGCCGCGAAGGCCAGGATCCCGGTGCCCGTGCCGACGTCGAGGATATGGGCCGGCCGCCGCCGTTTCAGCACCTGAACCAGCGCCCGCAGGCAGCCGAGCGTCGTACCGTGGTGCCCCGTGCCGAAGGCCAGCGCCGCCTCGATCTCGATCGGCAGATCGTTGGCGCGCACCGCATCCCTGTCGTGCGAGCCGTGAACGATAAAGCGCCCGGCCCGGACGGGCTTCAGCCCCTCCAGCGAGGCCCGCACCCAATCCTGCTGGTCGATCGTACGGAATACCGCCGCGTCGGCGGCGTCGCCGATCACCGGCCGGATCAGCGCGCGGACGTAGTCTTCATCGGGTGCATCCGCGAAATAGGCTTCGAGCCGCCACGTGCGTCCGTCCGCATCCTCGAAGGCCGCGACGGCGGTCTCGGTGGGATCGAACATCTCGCCCAGAAGATCCGTCATGGCCCGCGCCGAGCGCTCGTCGGTCAGCAGGCACAGGACGTGGGACGGGCGATGGGGCGGCAAACCTTCCAGCATGGGTCCGGGCTGTAACGCCGACGCGCGCGACATCACAGGGGGCAAGCGGATGCCGACGCGAAAAAACCGACGCCGCCGGGCGGGACCGGCCCGTGCCCTCACGGTCGCGGCGCGATTTGTTGCGCGGGAGACACAAGCGGCAATACTCATTTCGTTGATGTTCTAAATCACTATCTCGGTCCGGAATGTATGATTAGACAGTCTCGGCTTCCCAAAGCCAGACCCCTCAACTCCGGCACGCCACTCATTCGTGAGTTGGCGCGCCAGTTTTGGCAGGCACGCATAGTCGATGACCGCCCCCTTCTTCATCAGTGCCGCACTTGCCTGTGCCACCACGTGCGCCGCGTGGCTGTGGGCACTCGTCGTGGCGGCCGGCATGACCCCGCTGCCGGAGGCCGGATCGCCTGAGCGGCGCGACCTCCGGACCTGGTGAAAGACCGGACCACGAATCGCCACTGCGCACGCACGGCAATGCGGCATCGTGCGCACACGTTAACCACAGGCGACCGCGCAACCGAGCGGAACCCGCTTCGCGGAGCGACGTTTTCGGCCGGCTTTCGACGTGAAACGCGATGAAGCAGGGTGCGTACCGCGTGACCAAGTCCAGACGTTCCGGCCGCTTCGGGCCCGTGGTCGTCGCCGAGCCGTCGGCGCCTGCGCGGCCGCCGCGTGAACGGCTCTTCGGCGGCCCGACACCCGATGGGCCACTGCCGGGGCACCTTCTCGTCCTGCTGAGCCGCCTGCATCGCGCGGAAAATGCTCCGAAAGAGCCCCGCGACCCGGCGCATGGCTGAACGCCGCACGCGCGCACGTCGCCGGGCAGGGCACCGGTTCTTGGCCGGGCATCAAGCAGCGTTTATGCTCCCCGTCATACCCGCCCGGATATAACGGACGGCGACAAAGGGGACCTTCGGCCATGCGCCCGACCCGACGCATCCTCGTGGCGCTCCCCCTCGGGGCTCTGGCGTTCGGCTCAGCGCCCCACGCCGCGCGGGCGGGAGATCCCGTCGTGGTGTTCGCTGCGGCCAGCCTCAAGAACGCGCTGGACGATGCGACCGCGGCTTGGGCGAAGGAAACCGGGAAGTCCGTACGGATCTCCTATGCGGGCTCGAACACCCTCGCGAAGCAGATCGAGGCGGGCGCGCCCGCCGACCTGTTCATCTCGGCGGACCAAGCCTGGATGGATGATGTGGCCCGGGCCGGCTTGCTGAAGCCGGGCTCGCGGATCGACCTGCTGCGCAACGCGCTGGTTCTGATCGCCCCAGGCCCGAAGACTGAAGATTCCGATCCCCGGGTCGCGCTGGCTCCGGATCTCGGCACGGCGCTGACCAAACTGCTCGGCAGCGGCAAGCTCGCTATGGCGACGATCGATGCCGTCCCGGCCGGCCGGCAAGGCAAGGCCGCCCTGGAGAAGCTCGGCGCCTGGGAAGCCGTGAAGGGGCAAGTGGCCCAGGCCGACAATGCGCGCGCGGCCCTTCTGCTGGTCGCCCGGGGCGAAGCACCGCTCGGCATCGTCTACGCCACCGACGCGGCCGCCGATCCCAGCGTGCAGGTGCTGGCGAACTTCCCGCCCGATAGCCATCCGCCGATCGTCTACCCGGCGGCCGTCATCCAGGACGCGCGTAACCCCGATGCCGCGGTCCTGTTGCGCGATCTGCGCGGTCCGGCGGCTCGAAGCGCCTTCGAGCCCCAGGGCTTCTCGGTGGTCGAGGCCCCCGCTGCCGGCCGGTAGCGGGTGGAGCCCCGCCATGCTGGACCTGACCCCGGCGGAGTGGACCGCCGTCGCCCTGAGCCTCAAGGTGGCCTCAATCGCGACGCTCGCGAGCCTCGGGCCCGGCCTCGCGACCGCATGGCTCCTGGCCCGGCGCCGCTTTCCAGGGCGCGCGCTCCTCGACGGGCTGGTTCACCTGCCGCTGATCCTGCCCCCTGTGGTGACCGGCTACCTGCTGCTCCTGGCCTTCGGCCGTCGGGGCCCGGTCGGAAGCCTGTTGGCGGAGATCGGGGTCGTCCTGGCGTTCCGCTGGACCGGGGCGGCTTTGGCCTGCGCGATCATGGGTTTCCCGCTGATGGTGCGGGCCATGCGGCTGTCGATCGAGGCTGTGGATCGCCGGATCGAGCAGGCGGCCGGGACGCTGGGCGCGAGCCCTCTGTTGGTCTTCCTCACCGTCACGCTGCCGCTCAGCCTGCCGGGCTGCATCGCGGGTGCCGTGCTGGCCTTCGCCAAGGCGATGGGGGAATTCGGCGCCACCATCACCTTCGTGTCGAACATCCCGGGCGAGACCCAGACGTTGCCCTCGGCCATCTATACGCTGACCCAGGTTCCGGGCGGGGAGGGGCCGGCGCTCCGCCTCACCCTGGTGTCGATCGCCATCTCGGTGACGGCGCTGCTCGCCTCCGAGTTCCTGGCCAATCGGCTGGGACGAAAGCTGGGCGCGGGCTAGATGGCTACTTCCGTCCCGCCCCTCTCTCAGCCCGCGGCGCGCGCCGTATCACCCGGTCGGCGGCGATCCGCCGGTGCCGGCATACGCGTAGGGACCGCCCGCCTCCAGGGCCCGGCGATAAGCGGGGCGCGCGTGGATACGCTCCAGCCATGCCAGGACCCGCGGCCCCGCCCCGGTGCCGCGGGCCGCGAACGCCTCCAGCGGGAAGCTCATCATGATATCGGCGGCGGTGAAATCCGCGCCGCAGACATAGGGACCATCGGCGAGTTCCGCCTCCCAGAACGCTGCATGCCGCCGCAGGTCGGGATCGACGAAGCCACGCAGTACCGTCCCGGCGATCCGGCGAACGAGGGGTCGCAGCAGCCACGGGCTACCCGGCGCAAGGCGGGAAAAGATCAGCTTCAGCAGGAGCGGCGGCATCGCCGACCCTTCCGCGTAATGCAACCAATAGATGTAGCGCCTGCGGGCCTCCGTCCCGGCCACCGGCACCAGGGCGCCCCCCGCCGTCTCGGTCAGGTAGGCGACGATCGCCCCGGTCTCCGCGACAACGACCCCGTTGTCGGTGATCACGGGCGCCTTGCCCAACGGGTGGATGGCGACGAGGTCCGGCGGCGCCCGCATGGTTCGGGGATCGCGCGCATAGCGCTTCACCGTGTAGGCCAGCCCGAGTTCCTCCAGCAGCCAGAGCACACGCTGCGAGCGGCTGTTTTCGAGATGATGGACCGTGATCATCGCGATTCTGTCCCCGCTGGAGCGCTCTCCGCCGAAGCGGGCACCGGTTCGGCCCAAGAGGGCGCGTCACCTCAAGAGGTGAGTGCCGCGCACGATTGCAACGCGCACCGTACACGACACACGTCTCCAGACAGGTTGGCACGCGCGACCGGCCCCCTCTCGCGCTCGGGAGAGGGTTGGGGTGAGGGACGAGAACCCACAGGATCGAGCGCACTCTCGAGGCGCCGACAGGGGATGCCTCGTGCTGAAAGTTCGCATCCCTCACCCGGCTCTCTGCGAAAGCAGACCTGTCCCGCATGGCAGAGGGGACCCGCGCCTCACTCGGCGACGGTGGCACTGTCGTTTACCGTGTCCAACGTGATCGGGTACGACGCCAACGCAGGACCACGCCGCCCGGTTGGTTACCCGAGTCGCTGCGCGTGAGCATCCAGGTCGACGTCACCCTGCGCCGCGGCGCCTTCGCGCTCGACGCGGCCTTCGAGGCCGGGCCGGGTCTGACGGCGCTGTTCGGGCGCTCGGGCTCAGGCAAGACCACGCTGATCGACCTGATCGCCGGGCTCGCCCGGCCCGATCGAGGTCGGATCGTCGTGGACGGCACCACGCTGGTCGATACGGGCATCGGCCTCTTCCTGCCGCCCCATCGCCGACGGGTGGGCGTGGTGTTCCAGGACGCGCGGCTGTTTCCGCATCTCAGCGTGCGAACCAACCTCGCCTACGGTCGCGTCTTTGCCCGCCACCGGGCCGACCCCGCGCATGTCGAGGCGGTGGTCGGCATGCTCGGCATCGGTCATCTGCTCGACCGCCGGCCCGCCGGGCTCTCCGGCGGCGAGCGCCAGCGGGTCGCCATCGGACGGGCGCTCCTGGCCCGGCCGCGCCTCCTGCTGATGGACGAGCCCCTCGCGGCCCTGGACGAGACCCGCAAGGCCGAGATCCTCCCCGCGATCGAGCGCCTGCGCGACGAGGCCGGCGTGCCGATCGTCTATGTGAGTCACGCGGTTTCGGAGGTCGCGCGACTCGCCACCACGGTCGTCGTGCTGGAGGCGGGCCGCGTGGCCGCCGCCGGACCCGCGGAAGCGATCCTGCGCCGGGCCGATCTCGCGCCGGTCCACGACGCCGAAGCCGGCGCACTGCTGGACATGGTGGTGGAGGCGATCGATCCGGACACCGGCCTCACGCGCCTCACCGGCGCTGCGGGGCGCCTGCTGGTGCCGGGGCTGGCGCGCCCGGTCGGGACGCGTTTGCGCGTGCGTATCCCCGCCCGCGACGTGCTGATCGCGACCGCACCGCCCCAGGGCCTCAGCGCGCGCAACATCCTGGCCGGTCGAATCAGCGGAATGAGCGCTTCGGGCACCGAAATGGCCGTGGAGATCGCTTGCCACGACGCGCATCTCGTCGCGCGCATCACCCGGGCGGCCGTCCGCGATCTCGGGCTCGCGATCGGACAGCCGGTCCACGCCATCGTCAAAAGCGTCGCGTTCGACCCGGCCGGGATCGGCGAGCTGCGCGCGTCTGTCGCAATCTGACGCGGCTGAATACCGTTATTTACCGCGTTCTTATTTTGAATACACAACCCTTGGTTAGGATTCGAGCGCCACGATAGATTGAAAGGGAAAATCGAGCACAACTCTCAGAGGTAGACCGATGGGCATCAGACGCCTGCTCCATCGCCCGACAACCACCAGACTCGCCTGCCGCAGCGGCAGTTCCGCGGTGGAGTTCGCCCTCGTGGCACCGCTGCTCCTGCTGCTCTTCGCCGGGATCGGCATGCTCGGGATCTGCCTCGGCGCGGCCCACAACCTGCGCCAGATCGCTGCGGAAGCGGCGCGCGCGTCGGTGGCCGGCATCACCGACACGGAGCGTGCGACCCTCGCGCAGAACACCGTGAACCGCAGCCTGAGCACGGGCGCGATGTTCCGGCCGGGCAGCGTTGCCGTGCAGGTCGGATCCGACCCCAACGACGCGACGATCTACACCGTCACGCTCTCCGCCAACACCGCCTCCCTGGGCATCAACGCCTTTTCGCGCCTGCTCCCGATGCTGCCCACCATCCTGCGCAGCACCATCAGCGTGCGGAAGGGGGGTCTGTGATCGGCTGGATCCGGAACCGGTTGCGCCGCTTCGGCACGGCGCGCGGCGGCAACGTTGCGATTCTCGTGGCGCTCGGCAGCACGTTCCTGTTGGCGGCCGGCGCCGTCGGGGTCGATCTGGGCCTCGTGTTCCAGGAACGGCGCAAGGCGCAGGCGGCGGCCGACATCGCCGCGATGATGGGGGCGATCGATCCGACCCAGGCCAACACGATGGCGCGCCGATCGCTGGGCGACAACGGCTACGGCAGCGCGGTCGCCACGGTGGATCCCGGCACCTACGACGCGAGCGTACCAGGGGTTGCACCTGCCAACCGCTTTCACCCGGGGTCGAGCCCGGCCAACGCCGTTCGGGTCGGGCTGTCGACGGCGGTACCGATCACCTTCGGACGGACAATCGGGCTTGCCGGGTCGATTCCGCTCCGGGTCGTCGGGACCGCCGCCAGCGCGCAATTCGCGGCCTTCAGCATCGGATCGGGCACGCTGCAAGTCAGCAACGGCATCACCAATGCCCTGCTGGGTGCGATGCTCGGCGCACAGCTGTCGCTGAGCGTCAGCGACTACAATGCCCTGCTCGGCACGCGCGTCGACGGGCTGCGGGTTCTCGATGCCCTGGCGACGAGCCTGAATCTGGCAGCGGCGAACTACACCGACCTCGCGCAGGCCAATGCCAGCGTCGGGCAGGTCCTGATGGCACTCCGGGTCGCCGCGCAAGGCAACAGCGGCGCGGTCAATGCCCTGACGGGCATCCTGAACGCGCTGCCGAATGCCGGTCCCACGGTCCCGATTGGCCAAGTGGATCCCCTCGGCGACGCCGCAGCGCTGGCGCCTCAGAGGGGTCTCGCTGGCGCCTCGGTCGATGTGATGAGTGTCCTGGGCGCCACCGCCGCGCTGGCGAATGGCCAGACGCAGATCTCGGTCGATCTGGGGGCCACGATCCCGGGCCTTCTCTCCACCCGCCTGACCGTGGCGATCGGCGAGCGCCGCCGCAGCTCGGGCTGGGTCCGACCGGGGGGGCCGAACGCGACCATCCAGACGGCGCAGACCCGGCTGCTGATCGAGGCCACGGCCTCTGCCCCCCTCGGTTTGGGAACGCTCACGATACCCATCTACGCCGAGGTCGCACCCGCGCAGGCGACGCTTCAGGCGCTGAGCTGCATCGGCGGCGCGCGTCAGGTCACGATCAGCGCCCAGACCGGCCTCGCAACCCTGGCAGTGGCCAACGTCGCGCGCAGCGCCATCACCGGCGGCAGCACCGGTCCGAACCTGTCGCAGCCGGCGACCCTGATCGCACTCCTGCTCCCTCCGGTGAGCGTGACGGGACGTGCCGTGGCGACCATCGGATCGACCACACAGACCCTCGTCTTCAACGAGACCGACATCGCCAATCATACGGTGAAAACGGTGTCGTCGAGCGGTCTGACCCAGTCCCTCACCGGCAGCCTGCTGAGCAGCCTGACGTTGAACATCAACCCGATCGGCCTGGGCCCGCTGCTGCAGACGCCGCTCAGCGCAACCTTCGCCGCCCTGACGCCGGCCCTTGACCTCGTGCTGGACAGCACCCTACGGAGCCTCGGCCTGCACCTCGGCTACGCGGATATCGACATCGACGGCGTGCTTTGCAGCCAGGCCGTGCTGGTCCAGTGAGGCTCGGACGCGGCTAGCCGATCTGCGTCAGCAGCGTGAACGCACCGAAGAGCAGCACGGCGCCGACCGACACGGCCAGCAGGATGAGCGCGGTGCGCGATTCCCGTACTTCCGGCGACATGGGCCTGCCCGATCTCACTGCCTCGTGGCTCGCGATCCCGCGAAACGCCGAGATACGCACCGAAGCCGCCGCCTGTCGACTTGCATCGGAGCCGCGCGCCCGACAGCTTGGCGGATCTGACGCTGCGTTTGACCGAACCCGGCGCGCGATGCGGACCGATATCGCCTTTGTCTCGGAGGGCCGCACCTTGCGCGGTCGGTCACCGAGACAGCCCTGACCCTCGGTTACGCGAGCCTGAGCGCCTTCGCGGGCATGTTCCGCAGACAGGTCGGAGCCTCACCCTCGGCGTTCCGGGCCGAAGGCCGACGATCACAGGTAAGCGTAGAAATCGTTTGACAGGCGGCACGGCGGGCGGCCAGCTTGTACCGATCGGTACAAACGCTGGAGACCCGAACGATGTCCGACCGTCCGCCCCTTCCCCCCTTCACCGCCGAGACCGCCGCCCAGAAGGCCCGCATGGCCGAGGATGCCTGGAACGGGCGCGATCCCGAGCGTGTCTCGCTCGCCTACACGCCGGACAGCGTCTGGCGGAACCGCAGCGAGTTCCTGACCGGGCGCCAAGCCATCGTGGCGTTCCTCGCGCGCAAGTGGGCGCAGGAACGCGAGTACCGCCTGATTAAGGAGGTCTGGACCTTCGGCGGCGATCGGATCGCGGTGCGCTTCGCCTACGAATGGCACGATGCGGAGGGGCAGTGGTTCCGCTCCTACGGCAACGAGAATTGGGCGTTCGACGCCCACGGCCTGATGCGGCGCCGGATCGCCAGCATCAACGATCTGGCGATCACCGAAGCCGACCGGATGTTTCACTGGCCGCTCGGCCGCCGGCCCGACGATCATCCGGGCCTCACCGATCTCGGCCTCTGACCGCGGTGACCGGCCGGGCCGAAACGCTCCAGAGGCTCGCGGAGGTGTTTCGCGAGCACGGCTACGAGGGGGCCAGCCTCGCAACGATCAGCCGAGCCACCGGCCTCGGAAAGGGGAGCCTGTACAACCTCTTCCCCGGCGGGAAGGCCGAGATGGCGGCCTGCGTGCTGGCAGAGATCGACGGGTGGTTCGAGGCCAACCTCTACGCACCCCTCCGTGAGGCGAGACAACCCGCCGAGGCGGTGTCGACCATGTTCGACGCGGTCGAGACCTATTTTCGCTCCGGCCGGCGGGTCTGCCTCGTGGGGGTCGTGGCGCTCGGCTCGGAGCGCGACCGCTTCGGCGAGGCGGTGCGGAGCTACTTTGCGCGCTGGGTTGCGGCCCTGGCCGTTGCCCTGGAACGGTCGGGCCGTGACGCGGCGGGGAGCATAGCCCTGGCGGAGGAGATCGTCGTCCAGATCCAGGGGGCCATCGTTCTGGCCCGTGCCCTCAACGAACCGGCGGTCTTCGCGCGGGCGATGGCGGCGCTGCGGATCAAGGCCGCAGCATAGCAAACGCGGAGATTAAGGGCCTCAATTCGCTCTCCTCGTGGCTCCGGGCTTCACAGGTTTGGGGCTTGAGGCTGATGACGGAGCACGACCGCCCCCCTCTCCCGTGCGGGGAAGGGTTGGGGTGAGGGCTGAGAAGCGTCAGAACTGAACACGCCATCGACGTGCGGTCAGGAGGAGTCTCTTTCGGAAGGTTCTCGTCCCTCACCCGGCTCTCTGCGAGTGCAGACCTCTCCCGCTCGGGAGAGGGCCCCGCGCCCCTTCGAGCTTGCGCCTCAGCCCGCCGAGACATCAAACCTGCTTAGCCCGCAGCCACGAGGGGAAGGAGCA
>NZ_JALNUM010000091.1:0-25713 GCF_026540795.1 Methylobacterium sp. GC_Met_2 | reverse complement strand
GCGCGGTGCGGATGACGGTTCGCGCCCGTCTACAACATTTCCTTTGCCGGTGAACCCAGGCCCGCTCGCCGTCGTAGGTTCGCGGCTCCATGCCCACCCCGCACCGCCCTATCTGCTCGATTTCACTGGACCGCAAAGGACCGAGCCATGCCCCTCACACGCTACCTGGACGGCGGCGCCCACATCCTGCCCGCCGACGACAGCCTGATCCGCTTCGCCATGACCGACGGCGCGCGGGTGATCGGCATCGACGTGCCGATCCCGGTGCTGCGTGAGCATTTCGGCGCGGGCGCCGATGGGGCACCCCTCGACCTGTTCGCCCGCAACCAGGCGGCAATCGAGGCGGCCGCCAGCCGCGCCTACGACCGGACCGACACACCCAACGACCTGCTGGATATGGGGCCGGAGGATTTCGACACGGGGCCCGCGCAAGCCAAGCTCTGACGGCGATCGTCCCTCCGCGCCCGCCGCGGCAAAACCGGCGACGCGCAAATGCCGCGGGGCACGCGCCACGTTTCGGCCTGTTGAACCTTGAGACAGGGCGCAACGGGCGTGCCGCGCCCGGCATATGCGTGGATGGATCGAGAATGCCCGGTGACCTGATCCCCTGCAGCCTGTTCCTGATCGGGATCCTCACCTCGGTCGCTGCAGATTGCCGCCTCCGGCGCGTGGAAGCGGCGCCCTGGGCCAACGGCTGCATCACCGTTGCCGGTGCAGCCCTGGTCTTCGCCGCCTGCGCGGCGGCGATCCGCTGAGGAACCGTCGGCCATCGGATGGACTTCACCCCCGGGTTCGACGGCCGGGTGATGGCTGGCGGCGGGATGAGGTCTTCATGGTTTCGCTACAGGCTCTGGCCGGCTGTGCCCTCGTGCTGGCCGGGATCCTGATCGAGAGCGCGGCGAGCCGGCACTGGTGGGCCGGAGTCGGCGCCGACCGTCTCGATGCCCGGGCCGCCCTCGCGGTCGCATTGCCGGCCCTGGGGCTGGCGCTGATGGCCGCGCCGATCGCCTGAGCCGGGGGCAGCGCCCGCGGGGCCGCACGCGATCGACCACACGGCGACGCGTGGCGGCCCGATCTAGACCTTCGTCATCAGAGGACGGAGGGGGATATGAGCCAGTTTTTCGACTTCGTCCGGAACGGCGCGTCCTGCATGGTCGAGCCCGCCTGGATGCGGGTCCGGCAGGCCCTGGCATCGGCCACGGCTGGCCGGTCGGTAAAGCCGCACCGACGGGGCGCGTTGACGCTGGCCGCCCCGCGCATTACCTCCGAACCCTCGCTGGCCGCATCGGGCGAGGGCGGCGCGTCAGGCGAAACCGTGCTCTCCCGGTCCGGACCCGCTCAGAGACACGGTCGTCAAGACCCGCCATGGACACCCAACCGGACACGGCCCTGCGGCCGGACCCGATCGACGAGCCGACCCGGCGCGCCTCCGAGCGCTCGCAGGCGCTCGACCCGAAGAGCCCGGTCGCTTGCTTCGGTACGGACCGGCCGCTCCTCACCGACGCGGGCGTCGAACTCGCGCCGTTCCAGATCGCCTACCAGACCGCCGGCACCCTCAACGCCGCGCGTTCGAACGCGGTGCTGATCTGCCACGCGCTCACGGGCGATCAGTATTTCGCCCACACCCATCCGGTCACCGGCAAGGGCGGCTGGTGGGAGACGCTGGTCGGCCCCGGCAAGCCGATCGACACGGACCGCTACTTCGTGATCTGCTCGAACGTCATCGGCTCCTGCATGGGCTCCACCGGCCCGGCTTCGATCGACCCGGCGACGGGCCGGCCCTACGGGCTGAACTTCCCGCTGGTGACGATCCGCGACATGGTCCGTGCCCAACTGATGCTGCTGGAGCATCTCGGCGTGCGGGACCTGTTCCTGTGCATCGGCGGCTCGATGGGCGGGATGCAGGTGCTGCAATGGGCGGCGCTCTATCCCGAGCGCGTCTTCGCCGCGATGCCGATCGCCACGGGGCCCCGCCACTCGGCACAGAACATCGCGTTCCACGAGGTCGGCCGGCAGGCGATCATGGCGGATCCCGCCTGGGCCGACGGGCGCTACCTCGAAGAGGGCACGCGTCCCGCCAAGGGGCTCGGCGTCGCCCGGATGGGCGCGCACATCACGTATCTCTCCGAGCCGGCCCTGCACCGGAAGTTCGGCCGCCGCTTCCAGGGCGGCTCGGCGCCGACCTTCTCGTTCAACGCCGATTTCCAGATCGAGAGCTACCTGCGCCACCAGGGCCTGAGCTTCGTCGAGCGGTTCGACGCCAACGCCTACCTCTACCTCACCCGGGCGATGGACTATTTCGACCTCGCCGAGGACCATGGCGGCGTGCTCGCCAATGCGTTCCGCGGAACGAAGACCCGCTTTTGCGTGATCTCCTTCACCTCCGACTGGCTGTTCCCCACCCGGGAATCCCGGGCGATCGTCCACGCGCTGAACGCCGCCGCGGCGCCGGTCGCCTTCGTGGAGGTCGAGAGCGACAAAGGCCACGACGCCTTCCTGCTCGACGAGCCGGCGATGTTCTCCGCCGCCCGCGGCTTCATCGACGCTGCAGCCCGGGCGCGCGGCCTGTGACCGGCACGGTGGACAGGCTCCCGCTCGGACAGACCGTCCACGGCGCGCCCTGGGAGGGCGCGGACGCCCTCCCCCATGCCGGGGAGGGCGCCGCGCCCCGGGTCGACCACCTCGTGGTGCTCGGCCTCGTCCCGGCGGGCGCCCGGGTCCTCGACATCGGCTGCGGCGACGGCTCGTTGCTGGCGCTCCTGCGCGACCGGCGGGGCATCGACGGCCGCGGGATCGAGCTGACCCGGGAGGGGGTGAATGCCTGCCTCGCCCGGGGCCTCTCTGTGATCCAGGGCGACGCCGACACCGACCTCGCCAATTATCCGGACGGCGCTTTCGACGTGGTGGTCCTGTCCCAGACCATCCAGGCGACCCGCAATCCGCGGGTGGTGCTGGAGCACCTGCTGCGGATCGGACGGCAGGTGATCATCTCGTTCCCGAATTTCGGGCATTGGCGGGTCCGGTCGGAACTCGCCCTGCGCGGGCGCATGCCGGTCACCGAGATCATGCCGGACGCGTGGTGGGAGACCCCGAACATCCACCATTGCACGATCCGCGATTTCGTCGGGCTCTGCCGGCTGATCGGCGCCCGGATCGAGCACGCGACCGCGCTCAACGCCCGCGGCCGGCCGATGCGGTTCTCGATGCCCTGGTGGGTGTGGAACCTGTTCGGCGCGCAGGGGGTGTTCCTGCTCCGCCGCGACGGCGCCGAGGCCGGACGCTAGGGCGCCATCCCAAGGGACGATCGCCCGCGTCGGCATCGGACGAAGCGAGCCCATCGAAGCGGATCGACGGCTCCGCGCCGTTTGGCCGGTATCCATCCGCGACATGTCCTGAAATAGACCAGAAACGGAGCTTGGCTATTTCTGGTCGCGTTCCCGTGATCGGACCGTGATTACGGATCTACTTGGCTGTGTGTCTGGATACTCACGTCCGCGCGTCGCGCGTGGACTGTGCTCTGTCGCGCCGACACCGGTCGGGATCGTAGAATCCAACAGGGTCGACAGGACACGTGCGACGCGCAATCATCCATATCGGGATGCCGCGGACCGGCTCCACCTCGTTCCAAGAGGTGTTGGCGAGGCTGCGTCCGCGCCTTGACGCCGTCGGGATCTGCTATCCGAAGCTCGCTCCCCCGGGCGCTCCGGAAAGCCTCGACGTCAACCACCACCGGCTCGGTCAGGGGCTCGACCGGCGCCGTCCCGAGGCTGAGCGCCGCGCCGGCCTCGCGCGGCTCGACGAGGCCCTTGCCACGACCCGGGCGGATACGCTGATCCTCTCCTACGAGGATTTCGCCGTGCAGCGGGCTCGCTGGCGCATCCCGGAGATCCTGGCCGAGATCTGCGCGCGGCATGGCTTCGCCCTGGAGACGGCCCTGGTCGTCAAGCCGCGGGCCGAGCAACTGGCGTCCGCCTACGCCCTGCGGGCCCAGGTCGTCTCCGAGGGCCGCACCTTCCGGGGATTTCTGGGCGTCGAGGGCGCCTCCGGGCGCTACGATTACGGTGCGCTGCTGGAGGCATGGCGGCGGGCTTCCCAGGGCCGCGTGACCGCCGTGCCGTTCCGCGACCGCCGGTCGGACGCGCCGCTGCTCGCGCGGCTGATCGGCGACCTCGGCCTGCGCGATCGCCTGGCGCTGCTGCTGACCCCGGCCGATCTCGAATACCGGACCAACCGCAGTTCGGGGCCGCTCGCCGTCGAAGCCGCGCGCCGCCTGTACCGGGACGGCGTGCACCGGCAGGTGATCGGGCATCCGCGGCAGCTCGGCCATGTCCTCGATCGCTGGGCGTGGACGCGGGGGCTGGATCCGGAACGGTTCCGTGGCGACGCGCCGGAGGGACTGGCCCAGGTCGCGGCGCGCTACGCCGCCGCCAACGAGGGCTTCGCCGCCGCGTGCTGGGGTCGGCCCTGGGATACGGTCATCGAGACCGCGCCGGCCGCATCCCCGAACGAGCTCGCCGCCCGGCCGGTCGTCCCGGAGACGGAGGCCCTGGTCGCCGCAATGGCACGGGCGGCGATGGATCACGTCGCCTTCCGGCCGTCCCCCACGTGGCGCCGCCGGGCGGCCTACCTGCTGGAGGACTTCAAGGAGCGCCTCGGCGACGCGGTCGGATACCCGGCGTGGCGTGTGCCCTGACGCGGCTCGGCCCCTCCCTCGCGATGTTCGGAAACTGGCAGCCGCGGCCGCGGACGATGCTCCAGGTCGTTTTCTCGCATCCTCTTTTCCCCGAAAGCCGACAACCACCTTTCGGGACGATGCTCTGGGCGATGGATATGTGCGTCTTGCAGAAGATCCCGACCGGCGCCCCTCGGAGCCGCGTGACATGGCACCACCTTCAGCCCCGGGAGGAGCGGTGGGCGCGCCTCGGCCAGGGTCCGGTCATCGCATGGCTGACGGGCCTGTCGGGGGCCGGCAAGTCGACCCTTGCGGCGGCGGCCGACCGGACGCTGGTGGCAGGCGGCCGGCACAGCGCGGTCCTTGATGGCGACAACCTCCGCCACGGGCTGAACGCCGACCTGACCTTCACGGCGCCGGACCGGTCCGAGAACGTCCGCCGCACCGCCGAGGTGGCGCGGCTGATGGCCGAGGCGGGCTCGGTGGTGATCGTCTCTCTGATCTCGCCCTACCGCGCCGACAGGGCGCTGGCCCGGCGGATCGCCGGGGACATCCCGTTCGTGGAGGTGTTCGTCGACACGCCCCTCGGCCTGTGCGAGGCCCGCGATCCGAAGGGCCTGTACCGTCTGGCCCGGGCCGGCCGGATTCCGGACTTCACCGGGATCTCGGCCCCTTATGAGGCGCCTGAGCGGCCGGACCTGACCATCGCCACGGATGGCCGCACGACGCAGGCCTGCGCCCGGACCTTGAGTGCACTGCTCATGCGCCTCAGCCGGCCGGTCGAGGGCAGGGAGAAGCCGAGGCGGTGAGCGGTCTAGGGCCGCCCTACAGGCCCGGCCAGCGCAGCGCGGCCCGCAGGCCCCCCAGCTCCGAGCGCCCGAACTCCAGATGCGCCCCCGCGGCCTCGGCGACGTCCCGGGCGATGGCGATGCCGAAGCCGGTCCCCGGCCGGGTCTCGTCCCAGCGCTGGCCGCGGCCGATGCCGGCGATCGCCGCTGAGCTCATGCCGGGGCCGTCATCCTCGACGGCAAGGCACTGGCGCCCGGCTTCCGTCTGCCCGGTGATCCGCACGCGGCGGTGGGCCCATTTCCGCGCGTTGTCGAGAAGGTTGCCCAGCACCTCCATCAGCTCACCCTCCTCCCCCGGATAAGTGAGCGCCTCTGGAACCGACACCGCCCAGTCGAGGGAATCCCCCTCCGGCAGCCGGCGCATCGTCGCGATGAGCCGCTCCGCCACCGGGGCCACCCGGCAGGAGCGCCGCCGGAGATCGCCGGAGGCGGCAATCCGTGCCCGGGCGAGCGCCCGCTCGACCTGCCCGCCCATCGCCCGCGCCTGCTCGGCGATCTCGGCCGAGAGGGTCGGATCGGCGGGTCCGGTCCGGCGCGCCAGGGCGTCGAGCACCGCGAGCGGCGTCTTGAGGCCGTGGGCCATGTCGGCGGCCGCGTCCCGGGCGCGGATCAGGGCCCGCTCCTGCGCGTCGAGCAGCCGGTTGAGGTCGGCGACCAGCGGCCGGACCTCGTCGGGGAAATGCTCCGGCAGCCGTGTCCGGGTCCCGGCATGGACCGCCAGGAGATCCGATTGCAGCAGCCGGAATGGTGCCAGCGCCCGGCGCACGAACAGCGCCATCGCCAGCGTCAGCACGACGAACAGGGCGACGAGCCCCGGGACAAGCAGGCGCAGGAAGGTCGTCCGACTCGCCGCGAGGTTGCGCCGATCCTCAGCCACGATCACCCGCAGATCGGTCTCGGCGCCGCTCGGCCCGATCGTGAGGGGCTGGATCACCGCGATGAGCCGGCCGCCGTCCGGCCCGGTCGCGTCGATGGTGCCGGCCGCGTCCGCCTTGCCCAATTCCAGGCTCTTGTCCCAGAGCGAGCGCGACCGCAGGACGTGGGATCCCGCTTCCGCCTGCCAGTACAGGCCGCCATAGGGCGTGGCGAAGCGTGGGTCGGGTGGCTCCCGGGAGAGGGCCGGGCTCCCGTCCGGGGCGAGGGTGACCCGGCCGGCGATCAGCTTGGCGGTCCGGTCGAGGCCGTCGGCGGTGCGCGCGTCGAGCACCCGGTCGAGGATCACGGTCAACCCGATCCCGGCGAGCAGGAGCGCCAGGGCGATCAAGGCCGCCGCCGCGAGGCCGAGCCGGAGGCGGAGCGAATCCCGGCTCACGGGCCGTCCGCGGCCGGGACGCAGTAGCCCTGACCGCGCCGCGTCTCGATCACCCCCGGGCCGAGCTTGCGGCGCAGGCGGGTGAGCAGCGCCTCAAGGGCATTCGCCTCGCGCTCGGTGCCGACTCCGTGGAGGTGGTCGAGCAGCTCGCCCGCCGGCACCACCTGCCCCGGCCGGTGCAGCAGGAACGCCAGGAGCCGGTATT
Organism: Methylobacterium sp. GC_Met_2; assembly: GCF_026540795.1. Taxonomy (NCBI): domain Bacteria; kingdom Pseudomonadati; phylum Pseudomonadota; class Alphaproteobacteria; order Hyphomicrobiales; family Methylobacteriaceae; genus Methylobacterium; species Methylobacterium sp. GC_Met_2. The sequence goes on along the minus strand of NZ_JALNUM010000091.1, from coordinate 18,676 downwards.
CCAGGGCGGTCAATTCGGTCGGGCGGCCATCGACGCTGACCGCCCGGGTCCGGGTGTCGAGCTCCACGGCGCCCGCGCGCAGGATTGGCGAGGCATGGCCGGCGGTGCGCCTGAGGATCGCCCGGAGCCGCGCCACCAGCTCTTCCATGCGGAACGGCTTGACGAGGTAGTCGTCGGCCCCGGCATCGATGCCCTCGACGCGCTCGCGCCAGCCGTCGCGGGCGGTGAGGATCAGCACCGGCAGCGCGACGTCGGCGGCCCGCAGCCGCCGCAGCACCCCGAGCCCGTCGAGGCGCGGCAGGCCGAGATCGAGCACCATGGCGTCGTAGGGCTCGGTCTCGGCCCGGAACCACGCAGCCTCCCCGTCCGCCACCACGTCGGCGACATAGCCGGCCCGCTCCAGGCCCTGCCGGATGTCGGCGGCGATGCGCGGCTCATCCTCGACGATCAGGACGCGCACGGATGACCCTGCCACTCAATCATCGTCGTCGTCGTCCAGGATCTTGGCCGAGCCGGCATCGACCTTGACGGTCCGGCGCTTCCCGTCGGCGCCGAGGATGCGCAGCTTGTAGCGCCAACGCCCGTCGTCGCGCTTCAGATCGACCGATACGACGTCGCCCGGCACCGCTTCGCGGGCGGCGTGCAGGATCTCGTCGAGGGGGCGGATCTCGCCCTTCTCCAGGGCCTGACGGGCGCGGTCGGCGTCCTCGGAGGCGGATGCGGGTGCGCCTGCGAGGACGGCGAGCAGGCAAAGCGAGGCGGTGCGGCGGGCATTCATGCGGGTACGCGGTAGCGCGCTTCCCCTGACGGGAGACTGACAGGCGCCGTCAGGATCGCGGGGCTGGGCTTCGGCACAAGGGGCCCATACCCCGTCCGGAGACCTGAAACCATGTCGCTGATCCTCGGTGCCCTCCTCGCCTGCGCGGCCGGTGTCGCCGGCACTCTCCTCTGCCCGGACGACAAGGCCGGCCGGTCGCGCCTGCCGCTGTTGGCGGTGCTCCTGGCCGGCGGCCTCGCCGGGCATACACCCGCCCGGGCCGGCGAGGTCCTTCAGGGCCCCGCCCAGGTGATCGACGGGGGCACCCTCCGTGTCGGCGCGCGTCAGGTCAGCCTGTCCGGCATCGTCGCGCCGGATGCCGGCCAGACCTGCTCGGACGCGCAGGACCGGACCTATGCCTGCGGCCGGGACGCCGCCCGGGCGCTCGCCGACCGTATCGGCGAGGCGGCGGTCGCCTGCGAGCCGCGGGGCGGTGGGGAGACGGTCGTGGCGCTGTGCCGGATCGGCGATGAGGATCTCGGTGCCTGGATGGTGGCCCACGGTCTCGCCGTGCCCGAGCGCGACGCCGCGCCCGCCTATGCGGCGGCGGCCGACCGGGCCTGGGGACGGCGCCTCGGCCTGTGGTCGGGGGTGTTCCAAGACCCGGCCGAGCGCCGCGGCCGTCGCGCCGCGGCGGGGTTGCACATCGCGGGCTGACGCCATCGATGCTCTTCGTTCCGGGACGATCGGGGTTTCGAAAGGGCGAGCCCTTTCGCGGGTGCAGGGCAGTGCCTTGCTGGGTTCGGGCGGAACCCGATATCGGGGCCCTGCCCCGACACCCCGCCAAAGGGCATGGCCCTTTGGGATCCGTGATCCCAGAGCGCCCACGCCGGGGAACGCTCCCGGATGCAGCCCGGTTGGTCCGGCAAGCCCGCCTCGCCGATGAACCGCGGAGGTCCCGTGAGACGCCTGACACACACTGCCCTCCTGGTCGGCCTCGTAACCTGCGCCGCGGGGGGCACCCACGCCGCGGAGGGCCAGAGTGCCGGTTCCGCCGCCGGTCGCAAGGACGGCGCGCCCACCACCAGCATGGGCGCCGGTGGACTGACCGGAACCGGCGCCACCCAGAATGGGGCTCGCACCGGAGCCGACTCGGCGCCGAAAGGCAGCGCGAAGCCGCCCTCGGCGCCGGCCGCCGGCACCACCCGCTGATCCGGTCGGTTACTGCGAGCGCCGGCTGAACGAGACCGCGTAGGCCTGCACCCGGGCGTCGATCAGCGGATCGTCCGAGACCTCGATGCCGTCGGTGAGGTTGTTCGGCATGAACAGCAGCGCCTTCTCGGCCTCGGCGCTGTTCGGCACCGCCTGCGAGACCGTCAGCGTACCGAGATCGACCGTCTTGCGGTCGTTCGGCCAGGGCTTGGTGGCGTCGTTGGTCGGGTCGCCGGCGTCAGCCAGCTGGGCCAGGACGTGGAACTTCGCCGGCTCCTTGGCGATGCGAGGCCCGATCTCCCCCATCAAATAATTCGGATCGCGCTTGGCCGCCTCCTCCGGCGGCAGGATCTCCTCGCCCTGCACCGGCTCGATGCGGAAGCGGAACGGCTGGCGCTTGCCGTCCTTGTCCACGAAGATGAAGGCGTTGACGCCGTTATAGGTCTGCCGGGCGAAGCTCGATGGCGTCTTGGCGGTGCCGCCTGCCGTAGCGGCGGCCGGGTGGGCCGCGGCGAAGCGCTCCAGCGCGGTCGGATGAGCCGCGTCCGGGCCGCTCTCGGCGACCGCTCTCAGGAGGTCGCGGAAGTCTTCTCCGGTGGCGACCGGGAAGTACTTCAGGGAGTTGGTGACGACGTCCATGTCCGAGCCGTCGCTGAGCTTGAACTTGAGCGACAGGCCGTGCGGGTTGGCATTGGCGGCACCGTCCGGGATGGTCGGCACGCCGGTGGAGTCGGAGAAGCGGATCGTCACCGGCACCGCCGGTCCCTGGAACAGGGAGGCCTTGCTGATCTTCGCGGCCTCCGCCGACGGGGTGAAGCTGCCCTCGGCGACCACGCCCTTGGCGTGATTGGCCCGCGCGCCCGGATGCTTGCCGAACAGCGTGTTCATCGCATCGACCGTCTGCTCGGCCGTGGAGGCATCCTGAGCCAGGGCCGGCGCAGCGGTCGCGAGCGCGGTGCTCAGCAGGAGGGCGAAACCCAATCTCGAATGCAGCATGAGGATCCTCTCGGCAGCGATGGCCCGCCCGGGCCCGGTCAACAGGGACCGGACCATCTTCTAGGGAGCCACACGCTGGAGGCACAACCAAAAGCTATGCCGCTGCGGCGTGCGGGTTGCGTCCTGGCGGCGCTCATCCGCTCGCAAAGGCGTCGACGTTACCGCGCCCCGCGATGCAGGTCGCCGTCGATCAGGAGTGCGCTGCGGCTGTCGAGCCGGGAGCGGTAGACCTGCAGGTTCTCCATCACCCGCTGCACGTAGTTGCGCGTCTCGGTGAAGGGGATGCGCTCCACCCAGTCGATCACGTCGACGCCCGGCTTGCGCGGGTCGCCATAGGCGTCGATCCACTTCTTCACGTTGCCGCCGCCCGCGTTGTAGGACGCGAAGGCCAGCACGTAGGAGCCGCGCCAATCCTCCATCAGCTCGCCGAGATGGGCCTGCCCGAGCTTGGCGCAGTAGGCGGGATCGCTGGTCAGGCGATCGACGTCGTAGGTGGCGGCAACTCGGCGTGCCGTGCGCTGGGCGGTGGCCGGCATCATCTGCATCAGGCCCCGGGCGCCGACGCCCGACTGGGCGCGGGGGTCGAACTGGCTCTCCTGGCGGGCGATCGCGTAGACCATGGCCCGTTCCACCTGCGGCACTGCCGTATAGGTCTCGTAGGCCGGGATCCCGATCGTCGGGTAGGCGTGGGCGTCGAGCGGCAGGCCGCGTTGGACCGCGAGCTTGCCGATCGCCACCAGGGCGCGGGGATCCTTCATGTCGGTGGCGAGGTCGCCGAGCGCCTGGATCTCGCGCGGGTCGGACAGCTCCCGGGCGGCGTCGATGTAGAGCGGCAGGGCGAGATCCTTGATGCCGGCCTCGCCCAGCATCCGGAGGGCCCGGATGTAGAGCCGCCCCTCGAAGGCCTGCCGTTCAGGCCCTTCGAGATCCGCGGGCGCCCGCAGGGGCAGGCTGGTCTGGCCCAGCTGCGCCCGCGCCACCTGCCCGTAATAGGCGATCGGCTGCAGGGCGGCGCGCTCGTAGTCGCGCTTCGCCTCGTCCGACCGGCCGAGCGCCTCGGCCGTCCGCCCCTGCCAGTAGGCGGCCCGCGCCACCGAAATCGGGCTCTCCGCGATGGTGGCCATCCGGGCGAAGTGCTGTGCGGCGGCGGCCGGATCGCCGGTGAAGCGCAGCGCGATCCAGCCGGCGTGGAACTCGGCCTCGATCCGCTTCTCCGGCGAGCGTGCCGCCGGGGCGCTCGCGACTCTGTAGGCCGTCTTCGCGTCGCCGAGGTCGAGGAGCTTGCGCGCCACGATCCGGCGCTCGACCCACCACTCGTCGCCGTCGACCAGCACATCCGGGTTGGTTGGGGCTGCGGCCAGCACGGCGGCGGCCTCCTCGGGCTTGTCGGCCCGGCGGAGATACTGCGCCCGGGAGAAGATGTAGGAGGCATCCCCGCGCAGCGACGGCGGCACTGCGGCAAGCGCCGTTGCGGCCCCGGACGACTTGTCCTCCACGGCCCGGCGGGCGCGCACGAGGCTGGCATAGGAGCCGCCCGCGTAGCCGGCCGCCCGGCCGGCGCTGTCCCAATCATCCTTCAGGAGCGCCCGCTCCATCCGGAAGCGGTGATCGACCCGGGCGAGCGCCTCCGGGAAGGCATCGAGCACCTTGGCCTCGAGGCTGCGCCCGAAACTCTCGGCGCGCCAGAGGTCGCGGACCATCTCGGCGGCATCCGCCTCGTAGCCGTCGGCGCGGAGCGCCAGCGCCAGGGCGAACTTGCCCGGCGCGCTTGCGGGCTTCGCCGTGGCGAAGAACGCGCGGACCGTCGCGGGGGGCTTCCGCTCGGAGAGCAGCGCCTCCTCGGCCCGGCGGCGCAGCAGGGGGCCGGCCGGCCAGTCCGGATTGGCCCGGGCGAACGCGATCGTGCGGTTGAACCCGATTCCCGCGCCCGCGCGGATCGCCACCCATTCGAGCAGCGCCTTCGCGGCTGGATCGGTGAAGCCGTCGCGCATCCGGTCGCCGTCGGCGACCCGGCCCTTGCGGTAGAGGTCGATCGCGCCGCGCAGCAGCGTCGGATCGGTGTCACCGGAGATTTTTGGACGCGCGGGGTCGGGCACTTCGGGGACCGGGGCCGCCGGGGCGACGGCCGCGTCGGGCATCGGGAAGGCCACCGGGGCGTCCGGGTCGGCCGACGCATAGGCCGAGGCCGCGGCCGGCAGCGGCCGGGCGGGTTCCTCGCCCTTCTCGTCGCCGGAGGCGTGGACCGGATCGAGCTTCAGGGCGTCGGCCGCGACGGGGTCGGCGGCCTTCCCGGCCTCCGCACCGCGGATCTGCGCAGCCGAGAGGGCGGCGTCGCTGGCGGGGGGCGTCGGCTGCGTCGCGGGGGCGTCCGGGACCGCCAGCGCCACGCCGACGGTGGCGATGAGCGCGGCCACAGCCAGAGACGTGCGCTTCGGGGCCAGAGTCGCGGCGGCGGATCGGATCACGATGTCCCCCTGCTGATCACCGGGGCGGGAAAGAGTGAGCATCGGACGGCGACCATAAAGATCGCGTTAACCGTCGCGACGATCTGTTTGCGCGCCGTGGCCCGACCGCCTATGTCTGCCCGTCCGCGCCCGTACGGTGCGGACCACGCGCGGCGCCGAGAACGCCGGATTCCCGATAGGGACCCTTTGGGACGCCTGAGATGACCGAGATGACCGGGAGCCGCCTGCGGGGCTCGCTCACCGCGCTGGTGACGCCCTTCCGCGACGGGGCCTTCGACGAGGCCGCCTTCCGCAAGTTCGTGCGCTGGCAGATCGAGCAGGGCAGCCACGGTCTCGTGCCCACCGGCACCACCGGCGAGAGCCCGACCCTGACCCATGCCGAGCACGACCGGGTGGTCGAGTCCTGCATCGACGAGGCGGGTGGGCGCGTGCCCGTGGTGGCGGGCGCGGGCTCCAACTCCACTGCGGAAGCCGTCGCACGGGCGCGGCACGCCGAGCGCGCCGGGGCCGACGCCGTCCTGGTGGTGACGCCGTACTACAACAAGCCGACGCAAGAGGGCCTCTATGCCCACTTCAAGGCCGTCAACGATGCGGTCGGCATTCCGATCATCATCTACAACATCCCGCCGCGCTCCGTCGTCGACATGAGCGTCGAGACGATGGCCCGGCTCTTCGAGCTGAAGAACATCGCCGGCGTGAAGGACGCGACCGCCAAGATCGACCGCGTCAGCCAGCAGCGTCAGGCCATGGGGCCGAACTTCCTCCAGCTTTCAGGCGAAGATGCGACGGCGCTCGGCTACAACGCCCAGGGCGGCCACGGCTGCATCTCGGTGGTGGCGAATGTCGCCCCCCGGCTCTGCGCCGACCTGCAGGAGGCGACGCTCTCGGGCGACTACGCCAAGGCGCTGACCATCCAGGACCGGCTGTTCCCGCTGCAGACCGGCCTGTTCGCCGAGGCCAACCCGGCGCCGGCGAAGTACGCGCTGGCCCGGCTCGGCCACATAACCGAGGAGCTGCGCCTGCCGCTGGTGCCGGTGACCGAGCCCACGAAGCGCATCGTGGACGCCGCCCTGCGGCATGCCGGCCTGCTCGAAGGCTGATCCGCAAGGCTGAGAGAGTCACACAGAAATGGCCCCGAAACCGGAGCCCGGCCGGCGCATCGTCGCCGACAACCGCGCCGCGCGTTACCATTACACGATCGAGGACACCCTCGAGGCCGGCATCGCCCTGACCGGCACCGAGGTGAAATCCCTGCGCGGCGGCAAGGCCACGATCGGCGAATCCTATGCCGGCCCCTCCGGCAACGACCTGATGCTGTTCAACGCCTATATCCCGGAATATTTGGAGGCGAACCGCTTCAACCACGAACCCAAGCGCCCGCGCCGCCTGCTGCTGCATCGCCGCCAGATCAACAAGCTGATCGGCGCAACCCAGCGCCAGGGCTACACGGTGGTGCCGCTGAAGATCTACTTCAACGACAAGGGGCGGGCGAAGGTCGAGCTGGGGCTCGGCAAGGGCAAGCAGGCGCACGACAAGCGGGAGGCCGCCAAGGAGCGCGACTGGCAGCGCGACCGGGCGCGGCTGCTGCGGGACCGGGGGTAGCAACGGACGGTTCTTCTGCCCGACCCGAGATCGGGATAGGCTCATGGTCTCCGAGCGGAGCGACCCATGCCATCCAATCCCGACGTCCTGCCCTCGGACCTCCCCGTCCCCGCGGATGACGGCGCAGCCGATCACCTACGCGGGATGCGTCTGCCCGACGTGGCGCTGACCGCCACGGATGGGCGCACGATCTCCCTGGCCAAGCTCTCCGGCCGCACCATCGCCTACGCCTATCCTCGAACCGGCGAGCCGGGACGGCCGGGCCTGACGCCCGATTGGGACGCGATCCCCGGTGCCCGGGGCTGCACGCCACAGGCCTGCGACTTTCGCGACCGCCATGCCGAACTGAAAGCCCACGGCGTCGCCCAGATCTACGGTTTGTCGACCCAGACCAGTGCCTACCAGCGGGAGGCCGCCGAGCGGCTGCGCCTGCCGTTCCCGCTTCTCTCCGATCCGCACCGCGCCTTCGCGATGGCGGCGCGTCTGCCGGTCTTCGAGGTCGGCGGCCAGGTGCTGCTGCGCCGGCTCACCCTGGTGATCGACGACGGCGTGGTCACGCACCTGTTCCACCCGGTCTTCCCGCCGGACCAGAGCGCCCGGCAGGTTCTCGATTGGCTCGGCGCAACGGGCACCTGAGGCGCTATTCCTCCTCGGAATCCGGCTGGCGGATGCCGTAGCGGTTCTCCAGGCTCGGGCTCGGACGACCCTCGCCGCGGTAGCGGCTCGACGAGTCGCCCGCGGTCCGCGCCGGCCGCTCGCTCGGCTCGCGTCCGATCCGCCCCGCGAGGCTCGCCAGATCGACGAACTCGTCGGCCTGCCGCCGCAACTCGTCGGCGATCATCGACGGCTGTGTCTGGATCGTGGAGATCACCGTCACCTTGACGCCGCGCCGTTGCATCGCCTCGACCAGCGAGCGGAAATCGCCGTCGCCGGAGAACAGGATCATATGATCGATATGGGCGCTGAGCTCGAGGGCGTCGATCGCCAGCTCGATGTCCATATTACCCTTGTATTTCCGCCGCCCCATGGAATCGGTGAATTCCTTCACCGGCTTCGTCACGACGCGGTAGCCGTTATAGTCGAGCCAGTCGATCAGCGGACGGATCGAAGAATATTCCTGATCCTCGATCATCGCAGTATAATAGAACGCGCGAAGAAGATTCTCCCGCGATTGAAATTCCTTGAGCAGTTTTTTATAGTCAATGTCGAAGCCGAGGGCCTTGGTGGTCGCGTAGAGATTGGCGCCGTCGATAAAGACTGCGCTGCGTTGATTTGCTGTCATGAACAGTTCAATTCCTGAAACATTTGGGGTGACGGGAAATCATATTCAGAAACCGTCATGCTTTGACCGCGGCCTCGGGCCGGGGATGTATCGGCGCGATCGACCGTCGCTATGCTCTGCAATCCGGGGCGATAAGCGCGGTCGTTCTCCGGTGACCGTCGCCCGGGCAATTCGACCATTCGTCTCAAATGCGTCCGTGTCAAGCTTAACGGCGGCCTTGTTGCGCTAAACATCGGTGATAACGGGCATTACAGTCGCGGAGATCCATCTTTGTCAGATGGCCGACCGTTTTCGGAAGACTTACTGACGTTGAGAGCGTCAACTTGAGATGCGCAACCCAGCGGGTGGGCCTAACCGTTCACACGCTCCACGCTGTTCACAGCACGCTTGCCGCGCAGTTCTGCAATGATTGCATTCAGGTGTTGAAGATCCCAGACCGACAGATCGATGGTGATGTCGGTAAAGTCCTGCGTGCGCCGCTTCATCGAAATATTATCGATGTTGCCGTCATGATCGGCGATCACCTGAGCGATCTGCGCGAACACCCCCGGCTCGTTGATCGACTTGAGCGCCAGCCGGGCGGGAAAGCGCTCTCCGCCGAGCGCCTCGGTGTCCCAACGGACGTCGAGCCAGCGCTCCGGCTCGTTGTCGAAAGCGGCGAGCGCCGCGGACTGGATCGGATAGACGGTGACGCCGACCTCGGGGGTCAGGATGCCGACGATCCGGTCCCCCGGGACGGCGCCACCATTCGGCGCGAAGGTCACCGGCAGATCGCCGGCAAGGCCGCGGATCGGGATCGCGTCGCTGCGCCCCTCGGCCACTCCGTCCTTGCCGTCGGCGCCCGGGAAGGTCAGCCGCATCGTCTGGTCGGCGGAGCGCACGAGGCGGCCGGCACCGCCGGCCGGCCCCGGTACGGCGGCTGGCCGGCGCTCGTCGCGGTGGTCCGGATAGACGGCCCGGACCACGTCGCCCGAGAACATCTCGCCGCGCCCGACGGCGGCGAACACGTCCTCGGTGGTGGCGCGGGCGAGCCGTGGCAGGGCGCCGCGCAGCTTGTCCTCCGAGAAGGTCTTGGCGGCGCGCTCGAAGGCCCGATCCAGGATCTGGCGGCCGAGACCGGCATATTGCCGGCGCACCGCAGCCCGTGTCGCCCGGCGGATCGCCGCCCGGGCCTTGCCGGTCACCACCAGGGATTCCCAGGCGGCCGGCGGCGAGGCGCCGTCCGAGCGCATGATCTCGACCTCGTCGCCGTTGGCGAGTTCGTGCAGCAGCGGCGCCATCCGGCCGTTGATCTTGGCCCCCACCGCGGTGTTGCCGACGTCGGTGTGGACCGCGTACGCGAAATCGATCGGCGTCGCGCCCCGCGGAAGCGCGATCAGACGGCCCTTGGGGGTGAAGCAGAACACTTGATCCTGGAACAGCTCCAGCTTGGTGTGCTCCAGGAACTCCTCCGGGCTGTCGCCCTCGGCGAGCAGCTCAATGGTCCGGCGCAGCCACTGATAGGCGCCGCTCTCGGCCGCCAGCTTCGGGTGGACGCTGCCCTCGCCCTCGCGGCGAACCGGCTCCTTCCCGAATTCCTGACCGAGTTCCTTGTAATGGGCATGCGCGGCGATGCCGTACTCGGCGATGTCGTCCATGGCGCGGGTGCGGATCTGCAACTCGACGCGTTGGCTCTTCGGCCCGATCACCGTGGTGTGGATCGAGCGGTAATCGTTCTGCTTCGGGGTCGAGATGTAGTCCTTGTACCGCCCCGGGACCATCGGCCAGCTGGTGTGGACGATGCCGAGCGCCGCGTAGCACGCCTGCACCGTATCGACGACGACCCGGAAGCCGAAGATGTCGGAGAGCTGCTCGAAGGCGACCGACTTGCGCTCCATCTTCGACCAGATCGAGAACGGCCGCTTCTGCCGGCCGTTGACCTCTGCGGTGATGCCCTGCGCGCCGAGCTTCTCGGTCAGCACCTGTGCGATGGTCTCGACCACGCTCTCGGACTTGGCGGTGAGCCGGGCGAGCCGCTGCGTGATGGTGGCGTAGACCTCCGGCTCGATGTTGCGGAAGGCCAGATCCTCCAACTCCTCGCGCAGCTCCTGCATGCCCATGCGGCCGGCGAGCGGCGCGTAGATGTCCAGCGTCTCCTGCGCGATGCGGTGGCGCTTGTCCTCCCGCATGTGCTGGAGGGTGCGCATGTTGTGCAGGCGGTCGGCGAGCTTGACCAGCAGAACGCGCACGTCCGCGGCGACCGCCAGCAGCAGCTTGCGGAAGTTCTCGCCCTGCGCGGCCTGCTTTGAGACGAGGTCGAGCCGCTTGAGCTTGGTCAGCCCGTCGACCAGCGCGCCGATCTCCGGCCCGAACAGGCGGCGGATCTCTTCAAGCGTCGCCTCGGTGTCCTCCACGGTGTCGTGCAGGACCGCGGCCACGATGGTAGCGTCGTCGAGGTGGAGATCCGTGAGGATCGCGGCGACTTCGAGCGGATGGGCGAAGAACGGGTCGCCCGAGGCGCGCTTCTGCGTGCCGTGCGCCTGCATGGCGTACACGTAGGCGCGGTTCAGCAGCGCTTCGTCGGCGGTCGGGTTGTAGCGCTTGACCCGCTCGACGAGCTCGTACTGGCGCATCATCCGCCGGGACGGGGCTGGCTCCAGGGAGGGACGCGGGGTCGGGATCACGCGCGATTGTTCCGCAACCGCCGTCTCGGCGCCAGCCCCCTGTGGCGGGGACGTGCCGTTCGTCGCCGGGGCAGCCTCGGAACGAGAGAACCCGGCGTCTCCGCCGGGCCCGGTCGTGGTCAGGTCGTGCGCATCCAGGCCCACGTCTTCCGGCTCACTCGCCCTCGTCGTCGGTCTCGACCGGCGGAGCGAGGTTTTCGAGACCGCGCAGCAGATCTTCCTCGCTCATGCGGTCGAACTGGGGAGCCGCATCGTCGCTGGAGGATTGCGGCGCCACCGCGGCGGCGGCCGGCGAGCTCGACAGCAGCGGCACGGTCTCGGCCTCCGGCTCGTCCACCTCGACGTATTTCTGCATCGAGTGGATCAGCTGCTCCTTGAGGTCGTCGGCCGTGATCGTCTCGTCGCCGATCTCGCGCAGGGCCACGACGGGGTTCTTGTCGCGGTCGCGGTCGACGGTGAGCGGGGCGCCGGCGGCCAGCAGGCGGGCGCGGTGGCTCGCCAGCAGAACGAGCTCGAACCGGTTCTCGACCTTCTCGATGCAATCTTCGACGGTGACGCGCGCCATGCGGGGCGGCTCCTTGGGCTTGAGCGACGGGTGATGTCGGGTATGGGCGCACCGTACACCGGATGCCGTTGTGCAACAAGCACAGCGGCTTGCGCAGGGCGCACGCCCGCCGGCGGGGCCGCTGCATGGTGCGGCGCATTGTTGACACCTGCGGCAACGGGTGCGAGTCCGCCCGCCATTCCAGAGGTTCAGCCGACACGGGCGGCGCTCGCGCGCCGCGGAGCGATCAAGACCGGATATGCGCGCACTCATCTTCCCCGGCCAGGGCAGCCAGGCGGTCGGCATGGCGCGGGACCTCGCGGCGGCGTTCCCGCAGGCGAAGGCCGTGCTCGACGCGGTCGATGCCGCGCTGGGCCAGAACCTGTCGCGCCTGATGTTCGAGGGGCCGGCCGAGGCATTGACCCTCACGACCAACGCCCAGCCGGCCCTGATGGCGGCGAGCCTCGCGGTGCTGCGGGTGCTGGAGGCCGAGCGCGGCCTGGACCTGACCCGCGACGTCGCCTGCGTGGCCGGCCATTCCCTGGGCGAGTACGCGGCTCTGGCCGCCGCCGGCAGCCTGACGATCGCCGATGCCGCAAAACTCCTGCGCCTGCGCGGCGCGGCCATGCAGGAGGCGGTGGCGCCCGGTGTCGGAGCGATGGCGGCTTTGATCGGAACCGATCTCGAAGCAGCGCGAGATGTCGCCGAAGCAGCCGCTCAGGAAGCCGGCGGCGGCGTGGTCTGCGACGTGGCCAACGACAACGGCGGCGGTCAAGTCGTTCTGTCGGGCGACCGGGAGGCGGTGGAGCGGGCCATCGGCCTCGCCGCCGGCCGCGGGATCAAGCGCGCCGTGCTGCTCAACGTCTCGGCGCCGTTCCATTGCCGGCTGATGGCTCCGGCCGCCGAGGCCATGGCCAGGGCGCTGGCCGCCGTGCCCCTGAACGCCCCGCGCGTCACCCTGTACGCCAACGTGACGGCCGCGCCGGTCTCCGATCCGGAGGCGATCCGCAAGGCCCTGGTCGCGCAGGTCACCGGAACGGTGCGCTGGCGCGAGAGCATCGCCGCCATGGCGGAAGCGGGCGTCGACAAATTCTATGAGCTTGGCGCCGGCAAGGTGCTCACCGGCCTCGTCAAGCGCATCGCCCCCCAGGCTGCGGCCAGCGCGATCGGCACGCCGGCCGACGTCGCGGCCTTCGCGCTGTAACGGTTTTCCGAAGGGCCAAGCCCTTCGGCGGGGTGTCGGGGCGGAGCCCCGATGTCGGGCTTTGCCCTGCACCCGCAGAAGGCCTCGGTCTTTCGAAACCGGACGACTTTAAGAGGAGCCCTGCATGTTCGATCTCACCGGCCGCAAGGCCCTCGTCACGGGTGCCACCGGCGGCCTCGGGCAGGCGATCGCCCGGTCGCTGCACGCGCAGGGCGCGCATGTCGCCCTCTCGGGCACCCGGCAGGCCGCCCTGGAGGCGCTGGCCGCCGAACTCGGCGCGCGCGCGAGCCCGGTGGTCGCCGACCTCGCCGACAAGGATTCGGTCGAAGGCCTCGTCCCGGCCGCCGAGGCCGCGATCGGCCCCCTCGACATCCTCGTGAACAATGCCGGCATCACCCGGGACAACCTGTTCATGCGGATGAAGGACGAGGAATGGGAGCAGGTGCTCGCCGTCAACCTCACCGCCGCGTTCCGCCTGTCGCGGGCGGCCGTGAAGGGCATGATGCGCCGCCGCTTCGGGCGGATCGTCAATATCGGCTCGGTGGTGGGCTCGACTGGCAATCCCGGCCAGGGCAACTACGCCGCCGCCAAGGCCGGGCTCGTCGGCCTGACCAAGGCGCTCGCCGCCGAGGTCGCCTCGCGCGGGATCACGGTCAACTGCATCGCCCCCGGCTTCATCACCTCGCCGATGACCGATGCGCTCAACGACAAGCAGCGCGAGGGCATCCTGACCCGGGTGCCGGCCGGGCGACTCGGCGAGGGCGCCGAGGTGGCGGCGGCCTGCTTGTACCTCGCCTCCGCGGAAGCCGGCTACGTCACCGGCCACACGCTGCACGTGAACGGCGGTATGGCGATGTACTAGGATGTTTATACTGGTCCTGGCCGCCTCCAAACCAAGGCGAATCAAGTGCTCCGGCACGCAAACGCCACACCGGTGAAGGGTTTCTGAACGGGCCCTCGCCAGGGCGGGAGCCCTGTGCTACCAACCCCCCGCAGCCGCGCAGGGGGTTGACGGTTCAGCGGGTTTTCAGTCCAAGGGCCTCCCGGTGGGGGCATCTCGGTGCACCTTGCCGGTTCACCGTCAGAAGCACGCGCGATCGGACACTGGCCGCTCAACAAGCCCGCAGGGGCGCGACGCGGCCAAGCACCACCCCGAGAAGACTGACAGACCAAAAGGACGAGGACGGAAGACCGATGAGCGATATCGCTGAGCGCGTGAAGAAGATCGTGGTCGAGCATCTGGGCGTCGAGCCCGAGAAGGTGGTCGAGAGCGCCAACTTCATCGACGACCTCGGTGCCGACAGCCTCGACACGGTCGAGCTGGTGATGGCCTTCGAGGAAGAGTTCAACGTCGAGATCCCGGACGATGCGGCCGAGACCATCCAGACGGTCGGCGACGCCGTGAAGTTCCTGGAGAAGAACTCCGCCGCCTAAGAGCTGCTCACGAAACTCCCGGGCACCGGGAGTTCTCCCTCTGATCGCGACAGCGCAGCGGGAATTGCGTGAGAGGCTCTCAGGCGCCGGGATTTTTCGGTTCACGCGGCGCGGGTGAGGCGAAACAGCCCCCGCGCCGTCATGCGTTTCAAGGCGCGCAGGCGTGATGCGTCCCGTCGGGACCGAATCCGCCTCCGGCAGTTATAGACGATGCGCTCCGGCGGCGGCCCGGATGCGCCTCAAGACGGGACGAGTGCGATGCGGCGGGTGGTGGTCACGGGTCTGGGGATGGTCACGCCGCTGGGCAGCGGGGTGGCGCACACCTGGAGCCGGCTGATCGCGGGCGACAGCGGCGCCGGCCCGATCTGCGGCTTCGAATCCGCCGACCTGCCCTGCCGGATCGCCGCGCAGGTCCCGTTCGGCGACGGCACCGACGGCACCTTCAACCCCGACGCGGTGATGGAGCCCAAGGAGCAGCGCAAGGTCGATCCGTTCATCGTCTTCGCGATGGCGGCGGCCGACGAGGCGCTGAAGGATGCCGGCTGGCATCCGAAGAGCCACGAGGACCAGTGCGCCACCGGCGTGCTGATCGGCTCCGGCATCGGCGGCATCGGCGGCATCTACGACGCCTCCGTGACCCTGCACGAGAAGGGCCCGCGCCGGATCTCGCCGTTCTTCATCCCGGGCCGGATCATCAACCTCGCCTCCGGCCAGGTCTCGATCGCCCACGGGCTGAAAGGTCCGAACAACGCCGTGGTGACGGCCTGCTCCACGGGCGCCCACGCCATCGGTGACGCGAGCCGCCTGATCGGGCTGGGCGATGCCGACGTGATGGTGGCGGGCGGCGCCGAATCGCCGGTGAACCGCCTGTCGATCGCGGGCTTCTCCGCCTGCCGGGCGCTGACCACGGGCTTCAACGACACGCCGGAGAAGGCCTCGCGCCCCTACGACCGCGACCGCGACGGCTTCCTCATGGGCGAGGGCGCCGGCATCGTGGTGCTGGAGGAGTACGAGCACGCGAAAGCGCGCGGCGCGCGGATCTACGCCGAGGTGGTGGGCTACGGCCTCTCGGGCGACGCCTACCACATCACCTCCCCCTCGCCGGACGGCGACGGCGCCTTCCGCTGCATGAGCGCGGCGGTGAAGCGGGCCGGGATCTCGCCGTCCGAGATCGGCTACATCAACGCCCACGGCACCTCGACGCCCATGGGCGACGAGCTGGAGCTGAAGGCCGTGGAGCGCCTCCTGGGCGACGCCGCCGCGAACGCCACCATGTCGTCCACCAAGAGCTCGGTCGGCCACCTGCTGGGCGCCGCGGGCTCGGTCGAGGCGATCTTTTCGATCCTCGTTCTGCGCGATGGCGTGATCCCGCCGACGCTCAACCTCGACAACCCCTCGGTCGACACCAAGATCGATCTGGTGCCGTTCGAGGCGAAGCGGAAGCCGGTGGATGTCGTGCTGTCGAATTCTTTCGGATTCGGTGGGACGAATGCCAGCTTGGTGATGCGGCGAGTATAATACTGACCCCATTATTGGATACGAGATGCGCGGCAATACGGAATGTCGTTCGAATCGGATTTTAGAAATAAAGCTAGAAATTTAGTCTCCCCAGCCAGCGATCGTTTTAACGCGGCCGATTGGAATGATGCGTTTGAAAAATCAGTTGGTATTTGCAAGTCGGACATCGATTTAAAAAGCTCAGCATTCTGGATCAATGAGATTTTCTCCAGATTAAGATCGGAGATACCGACTGAAGTTCTCTCTTCGGTCGGCAAACGGAATGCTTTTTTGCTGGCTGTAGCGAGTAGTAATTTATTTTTTAAGGAACTAACAGGCTTGTCGGGCAGGCGTATAGCTGACGCTTTGCGAGCTGGTGCTTTAGCTTCTGATTATATAATTAAAAAATCAGTTCACGACACGGAGGATATGCCAAAATTATCGGCTGACGATAGTAATGAGAACGTGATCGATGCAATGGAGTCATGGTTTTATGACGCGGCCAAGTTCGATGAAATTGGCGAGGAAAGTGCTGATATAGATACGTCTTGTCGACTATCATTTTTCAAATACAACATGCAGTATGCATTAAATGACATTTGGAATTGTATATTGTGGGAGGGATGGTCTATTCAAGAAGACTCAGAATCATTCGTACTGACACCATTTGATCGCGATCTGGCTAGACTCGATCGTGCATGGCATGCTCGATATTATGCAATTTTAACAGGTGCTCCTTCTTTAATTTCTCAGACTTGGCCAAGACTCAACCTTGATCAAAAGCAAAAGCTGGCAAATTATAGCACGGTTGTGCGAGTCGACAGAGCGGGAAGGCGATTGCGGCCACGTATTGGTCGACCGAGTTGTCGTTCTTTAAAAGTGCCAAATTTCTTAATAGATAAATCGATGATAGAGGACTCCTATCTAAATTGCCTTATGGATATGCCGCTATTAAAAAACGCAGATATCACGGGTTGGAATTTATTAAAGGCATGGGGTGTTCTGGCCGATTTTGTCGACTGTGTTACTTCTGATCTCGCCGCAACTCAGCAATTAAATCATGAGAATCTTAGAAGATATTCATTGGAGTTCAGTCGATCCGAGTTACTTCAAATATTGCAGCGCGCACTGCATCTAAGTGAAAAATCGGTTAAAATCGTCTTAGATTTTCTAACGTTTGTTCCTGGAAAAAGCACCAAAAAACATTACGGCCTTTGGGCTTCCCCACTGGTTGAGATCGAAAGTGGGCGACGATACTCGATCTGTACACCTGTGCTCTATACCAGTAACGCGATAAGGAGGGCGGAAATCTGGTTTAGTCAAGGCGGTCTGTTAGATGAATCCAAAGGCAAATCCAAAGGTCTTATTTATGAGCGCAATGTTCGACAGAAGTTTTGCGAAGTCATAAAATCTAATGAGATTCTTGCGCATTCATCTGGATATCCACACTCGCTAAAAAGGGGGCATATTTTTGGCGAGGAAGTTGATTTGATTTTTAAAATTGGAAGTACTTTCGTAGTGTGTGAAATCAAGTGTTTTGTTTTCCCGGCAGATTCACATGCGAAATATAATCTGCGGGAGAACCTTCAGGACGCGGCGAAGCAAGCAGCTCGAAAGTGCAAGGCAGCTGATCAGAATAGAGATTATATTGGAAAAATTTTTCGCCTATCTGAGGATGAAGTTAAAAATGCCAAATTCGCTCCGCTAGTTGTTGTAAATCACGGATTTGGCACAGGGCTTGAGTTTGATGGCTGTATTATAACTGATGAAATGTTTATTTCATCATTCTTAGATGGGCAGGTCTACACATCTTTCGCGGCGAATTCTAATGGCGGTGGCGGAGTGCTGCAGAAAGTCAAATATTATGAAAATGTTAAGGAAGCAGAGGCGTCATTTTTCAATGCCGCACGAAATCCACCAGTTCTGAAGCGATATTTTGATCGCCTTTACTGGGACAAATCGGTCTTTCCAACGGTAAAAGACAAAGGATTTTTCTTGGAAATTTTGTTGCTGAGAGATCTGGATCGAGATGAAACAATAGAGCCTCAATTGATGCTCGGACGCTTTCAGTGATCCCGCTGATGTTCCAATTCTGACGCTACCATCCCCGCCGCTCCGCCTCCCCCGGCACCCGCCCCTGCGGCGTGAGCGTGTGTACCACCTCCGGCAGCGCCTGGGCGAGCTGCGACAGCAGCGTCTCGCGGTCCATCTCGGTCTGCTGTTGGAGGGTGTCCACCGTGTCAGGGCCGAGCGCCCGGGCGAGCTGATCCGAAGCCACTAGGCGGTTGGCGCTGGAGCCGATCCAAGTTTCGATCACGTCGCCGAGGGGCCCCCTGGCGGAACCGGTTCACCAGTCCGTCGAGGCCGCCGAGATCTCGCGGCGGCAGTCGCGCTCAC
The DNA here is from genome assembly GCF_026540795.1 of Methylobacterium sp. GC_Met_2. Lineage (NCBI taxonomy): Bacteria > Pseudomonadati > Pseudomonadota > Alphaproteobacteria > Hyphomicrobiales > Methylobacteriaceae > Methylobacterium > Methylobacterium sp. GC_Met_2. Next base: position 623 of record NZ_JALNUM010000091.1, on the reverse strand, counting down.
CAAAAGGTTCGGCGTTCCCGGGCAGCGCCCGCTTGCAAAGCCGAGGCCCGCGCGTATCCTCGCGCCATGGTGTTGGCCCGCGCCTATCAGTTCCGCCAGGACGACCCGCGATCGGACCTTCGGGATCTGGATCGCGTCGCGCTAACGGCTGCGGTGGTCAGCGACGACGGGGACGCGCTGCTGCCCGGGACGGAGGGCACCATCGTCAGCGTCTACCGCGACGGGGAGGCCTACGTTGTGGAGTTTCCCACGCCGCTCGGCGCCTTGGCGACGGTTCGGCCCGGCGATCTGAAGCTCATCGAACGCGCGCCGATGTGACGACGCACGTCGGCGCCGTCGTCTGGACCGTCGAACGGCCCAAGATCGTCGGCTATCTGCTCAATCCTGCGCACACGGACGGCGCCTCCAAGGCGAAGTATCTTCTCGCGTTCGGCTACACAGCCGATGCACCCGAGCGGCTGGCCGACGATCTGGTGAGCCATGCCGTCGCCCATTGGCCGGGGCGTCGGATGCTGCCCCCGCTCGGGCGACCGCGGTTGATGTTCGAAGGGCACGTGAGAGCGCCGGATGGCCGCTCCATGTCCCTGCGCGGCGTGTGGGAGGAGACCGCGCCTGCGCAGCTG
>NZ_JALNUM010000090.1:0-25996 GCF_026540795.1 Methylobacterium sp. GC_Met_2 | reverse complement strand
CACGACGCCGATCAGCGCGAGCACGATGATGAGGTGGACGACGATCAGGACGGTCTGCATCGGTGTTCCGGAGGCGTGGTCTGGTCCGCGCGGCGGTCGCCGCGGGCCGGTCGCGGGGACCGCAGGGCGCGCGCAGGCGGCCGCTGCTCAGGACAACAGCCGCATATCTCGCTCGGCGCATACACCAATCGGAACCCGGCGCCAACTCGTTGATCGCGTGCGGATCGCGCGTTTCCCTCGCACCAATCCCTGGGCTGTGCTCTGATCCGGCGGGTAAGGACGGACCACCCAATCCCCCGTCCCACGCCGGGAAGAACGCCATGCCGATGTCACGCCGCGCAGCGCTCGCCGCTGTCCTCGCCACGTCCACGCTGATGTGGCCGGCCTTCGCCGCCGAGCAGACCCAAGACCAGAGAGCCGCCGTCGAGGCGCAGGTGGACGCTCTGACCAAGGCCATCCTGGCCGGCGACGGAGCCGCCCTCGACATGCTGACCCTCGACGGGCTCAGCTACGGCCATTCGAGCGGCGTCGTGCAGGACAAGGCGGCTTTCATCGCGCCGCTGGCGAGTAAGCGTCAGACCTTCCCGAGCATCACCCTGTCGGACCGCTCGGTTTCGCTTGTTGGCGACGATGCCATCGCCCGCCACGTCTTCACCGGAGAGGTGGTGACGGACGGCAAGACCTCCCCGGTCCATATCGGTGTGCTGCAGGTCTGGCACCGCGACGCCGGCCGCTGGCGCCTGCTCGCCCGTCAGGCTTTCAAGATCTGACGGGCGCAGCCCGCAGCAGGGCGATCGCTCAATATTTCGACGGGACGTGCATCTCGGCCGGGATCGGCGCGCGGATATAGTCGGCGTGCCGGACCCGTGCCGGCAGCTCCACCGCCGGATGTTCCACCGTGCCGTAGGGGATCTGCTCCAGCAGGTGGTGGATGCAGTTCAGCCGCGCGCGCTTCTTGTCCACCGCCTCCACGACCCACCAGGGCGCCTCCGGAATGTGCGTACGCGTCAGCATGTCCTCCTTGGCGTGGGTGTAGTCCTCCCACCGGCGGCGGGATTCGACGTCCATCGGGGAGAGCTTCCACTGCTTCAGCGGGTCGGCGATGCGCATGTTGAAGCGCATGGCCTGCTCCTCGTCGGTGATCGAGAACCAGTATTTCAGCAGCACGATCCCGGAGCGCACGAGCATCCGTTCGAACTCGGGTACCGAGCGGAAGAATTCCTCGACATCCGCCTCGGTGCAGAAGCCCATCACCCGTTCCACGCCGGCCCGGTTGTACCAGGAGCGGTCGAACAGCACGATCTCGCCGCCGGCGGGCAGGTGGGCGATGTAGCGCTGGAAATACCACTGCGTGCGCTCGCGCTCGCTCGGCGCCGGCAGCGCGGCGACCCGGCAGACGCGCGGGTTCAGGCGCTGGGTGATCCGCTTGATCACGCCGCCCTTGCCGGCCGAATCGCGGCCCTCGAACAGCACGACCACGCGCAGCTTGTTGTGCTGCACCCAGTCCTGAAGCCGGACCAGCTCGTGCTGGAGGCGCAGGAGTTCCCGGAAGTAGAAGCGACGGTCCAGGCCGGATCCGGTCCCACTTTCGAGACTGTCGAGACGGTCTTCCTCGAATCCGAGTTCGATCTCCTCGTCGTAACTGTCGAGGATCTCCCGGCGGATCGTCTCCATCAAGGAGGCGTCGGTGGGGCTCTGATCGTCCGTCATGGTTCGAATCGCGATGGTTGAAGACCGCGTTTCTTAAGCAGGATCGTATGACAGCCCCGAGAACCTTCTGACGCTGCGGGTCCGCGGGCTCACGCGTAGGCGGCGCAGATCCCCAGGAAATCCTCGGCGACGAGGCTGGCGCCGCCGACCAGCGCGCCATCGACATTGTCCACCGACAGCAGTTCGCGGGCGTTGCCGGGCTTCACGGAGCCGCCGTAGAGGATGCGGATCTTCTGCGCCTCGTCGCCCACGAGCTTGTCGAGCATATCGCGCAGCGAGGCGTGGACCTCCGCGATGTCGCGCGGGGTCGGGGTCCGGCCGGAGCCGATCGCCCAGACCGGCTCGTAGGCGATCACCGTATCGGCCGCCGTGGCGCCCTTCGGCAGGCCGATGGCGAGCTGGGCGCGGACGATGTCGAGGGCACGGCCCTGCTCGCGCTCCTCGATGGTCTCACCCACGCAGATGATCCCGCACAGGCCCGCCCGCCGGGCGCCGAGCGCCTTGGCGTGGACGCCGTCATCGGTCTCGTGGTGATAGGCGCGCCGCTCGGAATGGCCGACGATCACGTAGCGGGCCCCGAGATCGGCCAGCATCTCGGCCGAGATCGAGCCCGTGAAGGCGCCGCTCGGCCGCGCGTGCAGGTTCTGGCCGCCAATGGCGATGGGCGAGCCGGCGGCCGCCGCGACGCAGGCACTGATCAGCGTCGCGGGCGGGCAGATCAGCACGTCGATGCGGCCGGCCAGTTCCGGGGAGAGACCGCCGCGGATCGCTTCGACCACCTGGATCGACGCCCGCGTGCCGTTCATCTTCCAGTTGCCGGCGACCAGCGGTCTGCGCCCCGACTGCGTCATTCCTGTCCCGCCTCGCTCTACCGTTCGCAAGTTGCCGCGGCCTACCAGAGCGAGCTTGAGCGTGCAAACCGATGCGGACAGCCGAGCCTTTGCCTGTGGACGCGAATGGTCTATCGCGGTCGGCTTTCAGGACACGCGCCGTCCCGGCGACGGGGCGGCCGCCGAAGGTATCCGATCGCAATCATGCTTCAGGGCATCCGCAACGCCAGCCAGCATTGGCTCGGCAAGATCGTCTTGACGGTCATCTTCACCCTGCTGATCGCGGGCGTGGGCATCTTCGGCGTCGAGGAGTTCTTCCGCGGCGGCGCCAACAGCAACGTGGCCACGGTCGGCAGCACGCCGATCACCGCGGAGCAGGTACGCCAAGCCTATCAGAACCAGATACAGCGCTATCAGGTGCAGCTGAAGCGCGCGCTCACCCCCGATCAGGCGCGGATGCTCGGCCTCGACCGGCAAGTCATGGCTCAGCTGATCACCGAGGCCGCCCTCGACCAGAAGACGCATGATCTCGGCCTCGCTGTGCCGGATTCCGCGGTGATCCGGGCGATCCACGACGAGAAAAGCTTCCAGAACGCGCAAGGGCAGTTCGAGCCGCAGCTCTTCTACCAGACCCTGCAGCGGGCCGGGTTGAACGAGGGGATGTTCGTACGCGAGCAGCGCTCGGTGATCGCGCGCCTGCAGCTCGCCGAAGCCATCTCGGCCGATCTGCACGTGCCGGTGGCTTTGCGCGAGGCTGTCCACCGCTACGCGACCGAGCGCCGCGCCGCGTCGTACCTGATGCTGACCCCCTCGACCGCCGGTCAGATCCCGGATCCGACCGACGAGGAGCTGAAGACCTGGTACGAGGCCAACAAGTCGGGCTTCCGCGCGCCGGAATTCCGCACCGCCAACCTTCTGGTGGTCGATCCGGACGCGATGGCCAAACCCGATGCGATCAGCGAGGCCGATGCCCGCGCCGCCTACGCCCTGAACAAGGACCGTTTCGGTAGCCCGGAGAAGCGCGCGATCCAGCAGATCGTCTTCCCCGATCGGGCCGCCGCCGAGGCCGCCCGCAAGGCGATCGAGGATGGCTCCAAGACCTTCGAGGCCGTCGCCACGGAGCGCGGCACCGACGACAAGGACCTCACCCTCGGGACGCTCAGCAAAGCCGAGCTGTTCGACACCGTGGTGGCCGACGCCGCCTTCGCGCTGCCGGAGGGCGGCGTGAGCCAGCCGGTCCAGGGCCGCTTCGGCACCGTGCTCCTGCGCGTGACCAAGATCGAGCCCGGGACCGTGAAGCCGTTCGAGGCGGTGGAGGGCGAGATCCGCAAGGGCCTTGCGCTCGCCCGCGCCCGCGACGCCATGGAGACGACCCGCGACGCGATCGAGGATCAGCGCGCCGGTGCCAAGCCGCTCACCGACATCGCGGCGGAGCGCGGCCTCACGCTGATCGCCGTGAAGGCCGTGGATCCGAACGGCAAGGATCCCGAGGGCAAGAAGGTCGCCGACATCCCGGATGCCGACACCACGCTGCCGGCCCTGTTCCGCGCCGAGATCGGTGGCGACAACGAGCCCCTGCGGACCAAGGCCGGCGGCTACGTCTGGTACGACGTGACCAACATCGACCCCGCGCACGACAAGCCGCTCGATCAGGTGAAGGACGGCGTAAAGGCCGGCTGGACCGCCACCGAGATCGCCAAGCGCCTCCAGACCAAGGGGCGCGAGCTGGTGGAGAAGCTCAACACGGGCGAGTCCATGGAGGATGTCGCCAAGGACGTCGGCGTCAACCTGCAGGAAGCGCAGGACCTGTCGCGCAACCAAGCCAAGGACATGCTGACGGCCGACGACGTCAACCTCGTCTTCGCGACGCCGGTGGGCAAGGCCGGAACTGCGGCGGCGAACGATTCGCGCGCGGTGTTCAAGGTGACGTCCGCGACCGTGCCGGCCTTCGTGGCCGAAAGCCCGAGCGACAGGACGATCGGGCAGAACTTCCAGGCCGCGCTCGCCGACGACGTGCTGTCCGAGTACATCACCGAGGTCCAGAAGAACGCCGGCGTGAAGGTCGATGCGACGGCCCTGCGCCGGGCCATCGGCGGCGAGTATTGAGGCGATGGCCGAGGCTCCCGACTACGCGGCCTTCGCGGAACGCTACGAGGCCGGCCAGCCGAGCGTCGTCGCGCTGAGCCTCGTGGCCGATCTGGAAACGCCGGTGGCCGCCTTCCTCAAGCTGCGCGCGCGGCATGCGGGGCCGGCCTTCCTGCTGGAATCGGTCGAGGGCGGCGCCGTGCGCGGGCGCTACTCGATGATCGGCCTCGATCCGGATCTCATCTGGCGCTGCCGGGATGGCGCGCCCGCGATCGCCCGCGGGGCCGACCTGACCCGGTTCGAACCCGACGATCGGGCGCCGCTCGCGAGCCTGCGTGCCCTGATCGCCGAGAGCGCCATCGGCGACGAAGGCCAGGATCTGCCGCCCATGGCGGCGGGCCTGTTCGGCTATCTCGGCTACGACATGGTCCGCGCCATGGAGCGGCTGCCGGAACCGAACCCCGATCCGCTGGGCGTGCCCGACGCGATCCTGGTCCGGCCGCGGGTGATGGTGGTGTTCGATTCGATCCGGGACATCATCACCGTGGTTTCGCCGGTGCGGCCTGCCGCCGGTCTCGGCGCGCGGGCGGCCTACGAGGACGCGCTTCAGCGCCTCGACCGGGTGGCTGAAGCCCTGGAAGGGCCGCTGCCGATCGAGGCCCGGGTGGACCTGTCCGCGGTCGCCCATCCCGAGCCGGTCTCGAACACGACGCCGGACGACTTCTCCGCCCGGGTGGCGCGCGCCAAGGAATACATCGTCGCGGGCGACGTGTTTCAGGTGGTGCTGTCGCAGCGCTTCTCGGCGCCATTCACCCTGCCGGCCTTCAGCCTGTACCGCTCGCTCCGGCGCACCAACCCGGCTCCGTTCCTCTGCTATCTCGATTTCGAGACCTTCCAGATCGTCTGTTCCTCGCCGGAGATCCTGGTGCGGGTCCGCGAAGGGACGGTCACGGTGCGCCCGATCGCCGGCACCCGCCGCCGCGGTGCCACGCCGGCCGAGGATGCGGCTTTGGCCGAGGAGCTGCTGGCCGATCCGAAGGAGCGCGCCGAGCACCTGATGCTGCTCGATCTCGGCCGCAACGATGCCGGCCGGGTCTCGCGGATCGGCAGCGTGCGGGTGACGGATTCGTTCTTCATCGAGCGCTACAGCCAAGTCATGCACATCGTGTCGAACGTCGAGGGCGACCTCGATCCGCGCCACGACCCGCTCGACGCCCTGGCGGCGGGTTTCCCGGCCGGCACGGTCTCGGGCGCCCCGAAGGTGCGGGCCATGGAGATCATCAACGAACTGGAGCACGAGAAGCGCGGGCCCTATGCCGGCTGCATCGGCTATTTCGGTGCGCGGGGCGAGATGGATACCTGCATCGTGCTCCGCACGGCGGTGGTGAAGGACGGGCGGATGCACGTCCAGGCCGGGGCGGGGATCGTGTACGATTCCGATCCGGCTTCCGAGCAGCAGGAATGCGTCAACAAGGCCAAGGCTTTGTTCAGGGCCGCCGAGGAGGCGGTGCGGTTCGCCGCGCAGGCGAAGCGGGGGCAGTAGGCCGGGGCATCCGCCTTCGGCAGTTCCTGCCGCAACGCTTCGATCACGGCTCAGGTCGGTGCGGCGCTCGCTGAAGAGCTATCCGGGCAGCTCTGCGGCCACCTCGGCGCACATTGCGCACCTTGGTTTCGGACCTACATTATGATAGATCTGGCCTGCAAAGAAGGCTTGGCCTCACCAGAGTTGGAGTCGATATCATGGCGTTTTCGACAGAGATCATCAAGTTCTGAGCTACAGGTCTTCAAGAAGCCGCCGGGCATGGTCCTGAAGTTCCGGTTGGATTTTGAAGGGTACCTCAATCGTAGCGATCTTGCGCGCGAGGCTGAGTGAGCTGAACGTCTCACTTCGCAGGACTGTGATCGTATCATCAATCAGTTCAGATAGGTCGTTGAAGTGAATGAGATGCTTCGCGACCCGCTGTGGGAGATAGGAAATATCGTCGTCGAGATTGCCGATAATGCTGCGTTTCATCGATGTCAGGATCAGGACGCGATAGTCGGGATCGTTTTTTACAAGGTTTATCAGTTCGTCCTTGTTCTGCTGCGTTAGCTTGTCCGCGTACGATGCGCTGACGATTTCGATCTCCGGTCTGATCGCCGCGCGCAGCCTCTTTTTCTTGAAATGTGTCGATAGCAGCAGGCCCGCTATGGCGGCCGCAACACTGGCTTCGACCCGACCCCCGTAATCACCCTTCGCGAATTCCCAGATGATATGAAGCAGATCGGGAATCGTCATGTCGACGGCCATCGAGAATGTGCGTGCCTTCATGTACGGGCGCGGCCAGATCTAGTCTAGAACGAGGTGTCAAATCATGTGCTGCGCATAACTGTAACTTTCGAGTAGTTGCGCGCTCAGAGTGGGTGGGCCGGTAGTCGGGTTCGCTGCCGACCGATCCTGAAGGTGCGCCAACTTGGTTGCGAGGCATGCACGGTTGACCGCTCCGCCCCAAGCGGTCACATCGCCCCCATGCCCGAGCGTGCCGCCGCGATGCCCAACGTCCTCGTCATCGACAACTATGATTCCTTCACGTGGAATCTCGTCCACCTGATCGGCCCGCTCTGCGGCGCGATCAACGTGGTGCGCAACGATGCGCTGACGGTCTCCGACATTCGCGCCAAGGCCCCGGACGCGATCGTGCTGTCGCCCGGCCCCTGCACCCCCAACGAGGCGGGCGTGTGCCTGGACGTGGTGCGGGACCTGTCGGACGAAATCCCGATCTTCGGCGTCTGCCTCGGTCTCCAGGCGATCGGCCAGGCCTTCGGCGGTGACGTGGTGCGGGCGCCGCTGCCGCTGCACGGCAAGGTCTCGACCATCCGGCACGGGGCCAGCGGCCTGTTCCGCGGCCTGAACGACAGTTTCGAGGCGACGCGCTACCATTCCCTGGTGGTCGACCGCGCGAGCTGCCCGGCGGCCCTGAAGGTGACCGCCGAGGCGGATGGCCTGATCATGGGGCTGGAGCACGCCGAGCGCCCGCTCCACGGCGTGCAGTTCCACCCCGAGAGCATCCGCTCGCAGCACGGCACCGAGATCGTGAAGAATTTCCTGGATCTCGCCGCCGCCTGGAACGCGGCGCGTGACAGGACGCGTCCCGACGTGCATTGACCCGCGGGAGGCCGGGGCGGCCCTCCGACAGAGCGCATGGACAGTTTCAGACCCCATCTCGCGAAGGTCGCCGGGGGCCTCGCCCTCGACCTCGCCGAGGCGCGGGCCGCCTTCGACGATCTGCTGTCGGGCGAGGTGACGCCGGTCCAGGCCGGCGCCTTCCTGACCGCCCTCAAGGTGCGCGGCGAGACCATCGCGGAGATCGTCGGCGCCGCAGAGGCGATGCGGGCCCGCATGACCCGCGTCGCGGCGCCCGAGGGCGCCATCGACGTGGTCGGCACCGGCGGCGACCATTCCGGCAGCGTGAACGTCTCGACCCTCGCCGCCATCCTGGTGGCCGCCTGCGGCGTGCCGGTGGCCAAGCACGGCAACCGCGCCGCGACCTCCCGCTCCGGCGCCGCGGACGTGCTGGCGGCTCTCGGCGTGAAGCTCGGGCTCGACGTCGCGGGGCAAGCGCGCTGCCTGGACGAGGCCGGCCTCTGCTTCCTGTTCGCGCAGACCCACCACCCGGCGATGCGGCACGTCGCGCCGGTGCGCTCGGAACTGCCGGTCCGGACGATCTTCAACCTGTTGGGCCCTTTGAGCAATCCGGCCGGCGTCGCCTACCAGCTGTTCGGCGTCGCCCAGGAGGCTTTGGCCGAGCCGCTGACCCGGGTGCTCGCGGAACTCGGCAGCCGCCGGGTCTGGACCGTCCATGGTTCCGACGGGCTCGACGAGATCACCGTCACCGGTCCGACCCGGGTGGTCGCCCTGGAGGAGGGCCGGATCTCCCGCTTCACCATCGATCCGCGGGAGCTCGGCCTGACGCTCCGCGCGCCCGAAGAATTGCGCGGCGGTGATCCCGAAGACAATGCCCGCGCGCTCGAAGCGGTGCTCGCCGGCGCGCGCAACGCCTACCGTGACATCGCGGCGCTCAATGCGGGCGCTGCACTCGTGGTCGCGGGCGCCGCTCCGACCCTGGCGGACGGGCTCGCACGAGCGCAGGATGCCGTCGAGTCCGGGGCAGCCCGGGAGACGCTCGCCCGGCTCGTCCGGGCCTCGAACGACCGCTCCCATGGACAGGAGGGCCGATGAGCTCGCTGACGCAAGAGCCGACCCACGCGACCGGCGCCGAGGTGCCGACCGAGCGGCCGAACGTGCTCGCCAAGATCGAGGCCTACAAGCGCCGGGAAATCGCCGAGGCGAAGCTGCGTGTGCCGCTGGCCAAGCTGGAGCGCAAGGTCGCGCAGGCCGACCCGGTGCGCGGCTTCGCGGCGGCGATCCGTGCGCATCTGGCGGAGAACCGGCCGGCTTTGATCGCCGAGGTGAAGAAGGCCTCCCCCTCGAAGGGTCTGATCCGGGCCGATTTCGACCCCGCGACCTTGGCGGCCGCCTATGCGGCCGGCGGCGCGACCTGCCTGTCCGTGCTGACCGACGAACCCTCGTTCCAGGGGCGGCCGGACTATCTGACCGCGGCGCGCGCGGCCTGCGGGCTGCCGGCCCTGCGCAAGGATTTCATGTTCGAACCCTATCAGGTCTACGAGGCCCGGGCCTGGGGGGCGGACTGCATCCTCGTCATCATGGCCTGCCTCGATGACGACGAGGCCGTCGCGTTGGTCGAGACCGCGCATCTCCTCGAGATGGACGTTCTGGTCGAGGTCCACGACGAGGCCGAGCTGGCCCGGGCGATCCCCCTGGGCACGGCGATGATCGGGGTGAACAACCGCAACCTCAAGACCTTCGAGGTCTCGTTCGAGACGGCGATCCGCCTCGGCGCCGGCATCCCCGCCGACCGGATCGCCGTGGCCGAGAGCGGCATCGGCGATCACGCCGACGTGGCCCGCCTCGGGGCGCACGGTCTCGGCGTCGTGCTGGTCGGCGAGAGCCTGATGCGGCAGGCCGACGTGACGGCCGCGACCCGCACGCTGCTGTTCGGCATCGGCGAAGGTGACGACGACAAGGGCGACGGCAAGGACGCCAAGAAGCGGAAGAAGGGCTGAGCGATGGAGCCCGGCGCGACGCTCACCCATCTCGATACCAGCGGTGCGGCCAACATGGTCGACGTCACCGACAAGCCCGCCACCGATCGCACCGCCCGGGCGGAGGGCACCATCGTGATGGAGCCCAAGACCCTGGCGCTGATCCGCGAGGGTGATGCCAAGAAGGGCGACGTCATCGGCACCGCGCGGCTCGCGGGCATCATGGCGGCCAAGCGCACCCACGAATTGATCCCCCTCTGCCACCCGTTGCTCCTGTCGAAGGTCAGGGTCGAGATCGAGGCCGATGACGCGCTGCCGGGTCTGCGTATCGCCGCCGAGGTGCGGGTGCAGGGACCGACCGGCGTCGAGATGGAGGCGCTGACCGCGGTGTCGGTGGCGTGCCTGACGGTCTACGACATGGTGAAGGCGGTCGATCGCGGCATGCGCATCGAGGGCATCCGGCTGACCGCCAAGGATGGCGGCCGCTCAGGCGCCTATCGGGCACCCGCTTCATGAGCGGCCTGATCCCGGTCGCCGAGGCGCTGGCGCGGGTCCTGGCGAGCGTGACGGGGCCGGTCGAGGCCGAGACCGTGCCGCTGGCTCAGGCTGCCGGGCGGACGCTGGCCGCCGACATCGCCGCCACCCGCACGCAGCCGCCGTTTCCGGCCTCCGCCATGGACGGCTACGCGGTCCGGAGCGCCGACGCCGACGTTGCAGGGGCGACCCTGCGCCTGATCGGGACCAGCGCGGCCGGCCACGGCTTCTCGGGCAGACTCGGTCCCGGCGAGGCGGTGCGGATCTTCACCGGGGCGCCGGTGCCGGATGGCGCGGACGCGATCCTGATCCAGGAGGATGCGCAGGCCGACGGCGCGACCGTGCGGGTGGTCGAACCGGTGGAGCCCAAGCGGTTCATCCGCCGGGCCGGGCTCGATTTCACGGCCGGAGACACGCTGCTGACCGCCGGCCTGACCCTGGATGCCCGGCGCCTCGCCCTGGCGGCGGCGGCCGGCCATCCGGAGCTGCCGGTCCGGCGCCGCCCCCGGGTGGCGATCCTGGCCACCGGGGACGAACTGGTCGAGCCCGGCGCGACGCCGGCCTGGGACCAGATCGTCGCCTCCAACAGTCTCGCCCTTGGCGCGCTCGCCGCCGAGGCGGGGGCGGAGATCATCGATCTTGGCATCGCGGCGGACGACCATGCGGCCCTGGCGGACGCCTTCCGGCGCGCCCGCGAGGCCCGGGCCGATCTGCTGATCACGCTCGGCGGCGCGTCTGTCGGCGACCACGATCTCGTCCAGGCCGCGCTGGCACGGGAGGGCCTGGAACTCGGCTTCTGGCGGGTGGCGCTCCGGCCCGGCAAGCCGCTGATGCACGGCCGCTTGGGCGACATGCTGGTGATCGGGCTGCCGGGAAATCCGGTCTCGTCCATCGTCTGCGGATTGTTGTTCGTGGTGCCGGCAATCCGCGCGCTTCAGGGCGACCCCCAGGCCGGCGCGGATCGGAGCGAGCCGGCCTTGCTCGGTCGAGACCTCGCGGCCAACGATGGACGGGCCGATTACATGCGCGCGCGCCTCGCCGTCGAGCCGGGTCGGCTGCCGGTGGCGACGCCCGAGCAGCGCCAGGATTCCTCGATGCTGGCGGTCCTGGGCCAAGCCGAGGCGCTGCTGATCCGCGCCCCGCACGCGCCCGCCGCCCGGGCCGGTGATCCCGGCCGGATCATCCGGCTGGATCGCCGCCTGCTCTGAGGGGGGCAGGCGTCACCCGCCACACCTTGAGGGGGCCGGGCAGGCTGAGCGGCACCAGCCTATCGGAATGCGCCGTGCCCCGGGTAAGCCGTGTGGCGAAGGCCGTCTCGGCCTGAAGATCCTCGGCCGGTCGGGCCGGGCAGGCGACGAGGTAATCGACCCTGAACGCCGTCAGCACCCGATCCAGATTCGCCTGTGTGCCCCCCAGCCCCTCGATCGCCGCCGTGAGACCGGGGATTGCCCGATGGTACGGCGCCGCCACGATCCGGTGCCGCGTATGCAGTAGAATCGCGGGCCCAATGAGAATCGGAGCCAGGACGGTGCCGGGCGGCAAGGTTTTGAGAGCCGCGAGCGCTGCCTCACTGCGGCAGGCACTCGCACCAGCGGGATCCGGCGCCGTCCGCGCGGCGGGTACCAGCGCCGCGGCGAGAACGGCGGGCGCCATCCAGACCGTGCTGATGAGACCGCCGCCGAGGAGCGCCACGCCCCAGCGGGGCAGACTGTTTCGCGGGCCGGCAGCCTCCCGGAGTGGCTTGGCGCTGTGCCCATTGCCATCGAGGACGGCTCCGGACCTGTTTCGTGACGCGCTCCCTCCCTCCGAATCGACGTCCACTTCGACGGAGAGCGCTCGAGCCAGGATGGCCCCCGCCACCAGTGGGACGAAGCCGGAGGCGATGTAGAGGCCGCGGAACTGGAACAGGCCGAGGATCAGGCCGGGCCACAGGAACACAGCCATGACCGCCCAGGCCCGCTGCTCCGGCCCACGCCACGCCAACCAGGTCGCGGCGGCGGTGGCGAGCACCACCACCGGATAGAACACCAGGGCTTCCCACTGCCCCCGGGCGATGAATTTCGGCAGCGCGGCCATCTCGTTCACCGTGAGCAGCCAGTGATCCCGCACGAGGGGCGGCATGTCGGGGAAGGGGCCGCCCAGGCAGATCGGGAAGGCCAGCGCGAAGCCGGCGAGCAGGATCGCGCCGCAGAGGCCGGCAACGGCGGTACGTGCCCGGATCGACGCGAGCCGCTCCCCAGCCAAAGTGGCGCAGACGGCCAGGAGCAGGCCACCGAGGGTGAGCCAGAGCCAGGGCGGCGAGAGCGCGTCGCAGCGTGTGGCGGTCCAGAGCCCCGGCGCCGTCTGCGCGGCGAACAGCGCGGGCGCGGTGACGCCGAGCCCGAGGCCGAAGCCGGCCAGGAGCGGGCGCGCCGGGCGACCGCGCAGGCACCAATCCCCGACGACAAACAAGGCCGCCGCGGCGATGGACGGCAGCCCCTCCAGCCCGACCGCCAGCGACAGTGCCGCCGACGCGCCGCCGATCAGGCCGCTCCGGACGCCGCCCCGGATCATGCACACAGCGAGGCCAACGATCGCGACGATCTGGACGTTGTGGTGATCGACCCGCCCGGCCGCGAACTGGAGGGTCACGCCGAGGGTCTGCGTCGCCGCGATGAGGGCGAGGATCGCCGCGTGCCGGCCGAAATTCGCTCGCATGCCGCGATACAGAACCCCGCAGTACAGCCCGAACAGCAGCAGCGGCCACAGGGCGGCGGCCAGACCCTCCGCAAGGCCTCGGCCGGCCAACGGCGTCAGGATCAGGATCAACCCCGCGATCGGCGCATCCACCAGCCGCGACCAGTGGCTCGGAACGCCCGCGGGGGCGAGGAAGCGGTGCTGGACATTGTCGTACCAGCCCTGGCCGTTGATGAGGTCACGCACCTCCGCGAGGCGCATGGCGTCGTCGGTATCCGGCACGCGCAGGTGATGGATCGTGGCCCACAGGTCGGCGGGCGGCACCAATGTGGCGAGGCACAGTCCAGCCAGCGCCCACAGGAGCGTACGGGGCGCGACCCGGACGTGCGGTCGGGCGGTCGGCTGCGCCGGAGCGGGCATGGTCTGTCACTGAGACGGGCAGCCGAGGCCCTCGGCAGCGAGGTTGCGCCGACAGGCTTAACGATCGGTCAAGACCGGCCATTTCGGCCGCCTTCAACGCCTCCGAAAAGCCCGGGATTCTCCGGTGACGATCACTTTCGCGGCGGAGATCGGCATTCGCCGACGCGACAGGCCTGTCCCGCCAGCGATTCCTTAACCATGGCTCCGCATCCTCGCGGCAGGTCGGCGCTGCGCGCGTCGTGCGAGCCACGAATCGCCGGAGCACGGGATGAGCCACCACACCGAGACGCTGGTGATCGGCGCGGGGCCTGCGGGCCTCACCGCCGCCTACCTGCTGTCGAAGCAGGGCCGGTCCGTCACGGTTCTGGAGCGCGACCCGGCCCAGGTCGGCGGGATCTCGCGCACGGTCTCCCACAACGGTTATCTGTTCGATATCGGCGGGCACCGGTTCTTCTCGAAATCCAAGGCGGTGGTCGATCTCTGGGACGAGATCCTGCCGAACGACTTCATCGAGCGCCCGCGCCTGTCGCGGATCTATTATCGCGGCCGCTACTACGCGTATCCGCTCAAGGCGTTCGAGGCGCTGCGGAATCTGGGCCTGCTCACCAGCGCGGCCTGCATGGCCTCGTACCTCTACGCCCGCCTGCGGCCGGTGCGGGAGCCGAAGACGTTCCACGCCTGGGTCCGCAATCAGTTCGGCGAGCGGCTGTTCGCGATCTTCTTCAAGACCTACACCGAGAAGGTGTGGGGCATGTCGTGCGATGCGATCTCGGCCGATTGGGCGGCGCAGCGCATCAAGGGGCTCGACCTCGGCTCCGCGCTCCGCGACGGGATCAAGCGCTCGCTCGGCCTGCGCAAGCCGGCCAAGGCCGGCGGCCCCGTGATCAAGACGCTGATCGAATCCTTCCGCTACCCGCGGCGCGGCCCCGGCATGATGTGGGAGGCGGCGGCCGCCAAGATCCGGGGGCAGGGTGGGAAGGTGCTGCTCGACCGCGGCGTCGATTCCCTCAGCTTCGACGCCGGAACCGGCATCTGGACCGTGGCAGCCCGCCGCGCCGATGGCAGCCGCGAGACTTTCACGGCCCGCAACGTGGTCTCCTCGGCTCCGGTCCGCGAGCTGGTGGATTCGATCCGGCCGCGACCGCTCAGCACCTTCAATGCCCGGTCGCTGCAGTATCGCGACTTCCTCACCGTCGCTCTCATCGCGAAGTCGCAAAAGAATTTCCCGGATAACTGGATCTACATCCACGATCCGTCGGTGCAGGTCGGGCGGGTGCAGAACTTCCGCTCGTGGTCACCCGAGATGGTGCCGGACGCGGACCATACCTGCCTCGGCCTCGAATATTTCTGCTTCGAGGGCGACGGGCTCTGGAGCGCTTCGGACGATGAACTCGTCGCGCTCGCCAAGCGCGAGATCGGGCAGATCGGTCTGATCGATCCGGCCGAGGTGGTCGATGCCTGCGTGGTCCGGCAGGCCAAGGCCTATCCGGTCTACGACGAAGACTATGCCGGCCACGTCGCGACGGTGCGGCGCGAGCTGGAGCGGGATTTCCCGACTCTGCACCTCGTCGGCCGCAACGGCATGCACAAGTACAACAACCAGGACCACGCGATGATGACCGCGATGCTCACCGTGGAGAACATCCTCGGCGGCCAGCGCCGGCACGATGTCTGGCGGGTCAACGAGGATGCCGAGTACACGGAGGCCGGCGTCTCGGGGGCTGAGGCGGCGCTCGCCAGCGAGCGGCTGGTGCCGCGCAAGGTCGCCTGATCGGCGACAGGGGTCGGGCCGCGTCACCGGCGCGGCTTGTCCCTCGGACACGCGGCTCTATCGTTGCCACCCGGACCTGCCCGACACCAGGGCGGCCGGGAGGATACGTCACGATGCGACCATGGATCATCGCCGCGCTGCTGGCCGGTGTCGCCGCGCCGGCCTTCGGGCAGGGCGCCGCCGCGCCCGCCGAGACGAAGGCCAAGACCGACGACCTGCAGAAGCTCGAAGGCTTCCACAGCACGAACACGCAGCCCGCCCCCGAGATTCCGCAGACTGGCCGGCGCGCCGACGCGATCCGCAAGAACCTCGCGAAGGTCAAGCTGCCCGAGGGCTTCAAGATCGACCTCTACGCGGTGGTGCCGGATGCCCGCTCGATCGCGGTCGGCCCCAATGCCGGCGTGCTGTTCGTCGGCACGCGCAAGAGCAAGGTCTACACGGTGACCGACCGCGACAAGGACCGGGTCGCCGACGAGGTCCGCGCCTTCGCGCCGGGCATCGACTTCAAGATCCCGAACGGCGTGTGCTTCTCGAAGGACGGCGTGCTCACCGTGGTGGAGCAGAACCGCGTCCTGGCCTTCCCGGCCGCCGAGTTCTTCTACGAGAACCCGGACGTCGCCGCGGGCGTGCTGGTTAAGCAGGGCGAGCTGATCCCGGCCGCCGAGGAGAGCTTCAACCACACCGCCCGCGTCTGCCGGGTCGGCGCCGATGGTAAGACCTACATCGCGCTCGGCCAGCCCTACAACGTGCCCCCGGCCGACAAGCTGGACCTGTACAGGAAGGCCGGGATCGGCGGCATCATCCGCATGGATGCCGATGGCAAGAACCGCGAGGTCTACGCCACCGGGATCCGCAATTCGGTCGGGATCGATTTCGCCGCCGACAAGTCGCTCTGGTTCACAGACAATCAGGTCGACGGGATGGGCGACGACAAGCCGCCGGGTGAGCTGAACCACGCCACCAAGGCGGGCGAGACGTTCGGCTTCCCGTGGTACGGCGGCGGCGCGGTGCGCACGGTCGAATATAAGGACCAGACCCCGCCGGCCGACGCGGTCGCCCCGATGGCCGAGTTGCCGCCGCACGCGGCCGATCTCGGCCTGACCTTCTACAACGGCAAGCAGTTCCCGGCCGCCTACAAGGGGGGGATCTTCATTGCCGAGCACGGCTCGTGGAATCGCACGGAGCCGGTAGGCGCCCGAGTGATGTTCGCCAAGCTCGGGGCCGACGGCAAGGTCGAGTCGGTCAAGCCCTTCGCGGAAGGGTGGCTCACCGGCGATGGCGAGTATCTCGGGCGACCGGTGGATGTAGCGGTGATGCTCGACGGCTCGCTGCTGGTCTCCGACGATTCCGCCGGGGCGATCTACCGGATCTCGTACGAGAAGTAGTTTTTTGCGAATGGGCGCCTTCCTGCGCGGAATCCGCTGCCGTCGCAAGCAAGCGCAACGCGCCCCCTCTCCCGATCGGGAGAGGGTTGGGGTGAGGGACGAGAAGGTTCAGGACAGAGCACAGCCTCACGGCACGTATCGGTCGCGCCGCGTTCTGAGAGTTCTCATCCCTCACCCTGTCCCTCTCCCGCACGGGAGAGGGGACCCGCGCGCCATTTGGAGGCGAGCGGGCTCGTATCCACTGGTCTTTAGAGTTTGCTTGATGATCCGCCCGCTTCTCCTTCTTGCCGCCACGCTCGTCCCGTTCTCGGCCCAGGCCGGCGACGCGGCTGCGGGCCGGAAGCGCGCGACCGCCTGCCAGACCTGCCACGGGATGGACGGGCTCTCGAAGCTGCCGGAGGCGCCGAACCTCGCCGGGCAGGTCGAGCCCTATCTGGTGAAGGCGCTCACCGAGTACCACGACGGCAAGCGGCAGAACGAGATCATGAACGTGGTCGCGAAGGAGCTGTCGGACACCGATATCGCCAATCTGGCGGCGTATTATGCGGGGATTCAAGTCGACGTGCTGCCGCCGGGGTAGTGCGCGCGCCTCTCCCTCCCCCCTCTGCGGGGGAGGGTGGCCCCCGAAGGGGGTCGGGAGAGGGGAGCCCGGCTTCCGACTAGGACGTGGCCGTCTTGAAGGTCGCGCCCTTGCCTGAAGCGTCGCTCCCCTCTCCCGACCCCTGCTGACGCAGGGGCCACCCTCCCCCGCAGAGGGGGGAGGGAGGGCGCATGAGCCGGCCGGGCCGCCCCATTTGGCAACCGCACGATGATCCCAAACCCGATCTGTGAATCCGCAAGCCCGCGGATAGGGGAGGGGAGGGGCGTTGCGCTTTGTGAGGACCGATCAGCGAGCATCCTACCCCCGCTCGCCCAACCAATCGGCGATGCCCGAGCCCAGCAGCTTCTGCGCTTTGCCGCCGACGAAAACGCCCACATGCCCCCCGGGCAAACCCATCTCGGTGTAGTCGGTCGTGCCGATCTTGTCCTTCAGCGCCTGCGAGGTGGCGGGCGGGATGATGTGGTCGTCCTGGGCGAACACGTTCAGCACCGGGCAGGTGATCGCCTTGAGATTCACCGTCCGTCCGCCGAGCACGAAGGCGCTCTGGACCAGCTTGTTGTCCTGGTAGAGATCCTTCAGCCACTGCTTGGCCGCCTCGCCCGGATGATCCGGCCGGTCGGCGATCCACTTCTCCATCCGCAAGAAATTCAAGAACTTCTTCTTGTCGTCGAGGGCGTCGAGCAGATCGAGGTTGTACTTCGTCATGGTGCGCATCGGCGTCATCATCGAGAACACCGAACCCATGAAGGCGCCGGGCAGGGAGCCCTGCGCGTCGATCAGCCGGTCGATGTCCTCCGGGGTGAGCGAGCGGGTCCAGACGTTGATGAAGCCGTGGCCGGCGCGCGCGTCGCGGGAATCGGCGTGGAAGTCGATCGGCGTGATGGTCAGCACCATCGCGTTGACGGTCTCGGGGTAGAGCGCCGCGTAGCAGGTGATGAAGACGCCGCCCTCGCAGATGCCGAGCAGGTTCACCTTCTCCCGCCCGGCCGCCTCCTGGATGAAGGCGACGCAGTCCGCGAGGTAGCCATCCACGTAATCGTCGATGGAGACGTAGCGGTCGGCCCGGCCCGGATTGCCCCAGTCGACCACGTAGAGGTCGAGGCCGAGGTTCAGCAGGTTGCGGACCAGCGAGCGGTCCTCCTGCAAATCGGCCATCGTGTAGCGGCCGATCAGCCCGTAGACGATCAGCACCGGCGGCAGACCCTTGCTCTCGGCGAGCGGCCGGTAGCGGTAAAGGCTGACCTTGTCCTGGCTCCAGACCAGATCCTTGGGCGTGGTGGCGATCTCGACATCCGCGTCGCTGACATCGGCGAACAGCTTGGCGCCCTCGCTCAGGCGGCGACCGAGGCTGCCGACCTCGGCCAGCAGCTCGGCGGGGGTGAGGGCGAGCGGCGCGGCCAATCCCTTCGGGCTTTCTGGATCAGCCATGGGCGTTCTCCCCGACCTGTGAACCACCCGCCTTGGCGACCTTACCGGCCTGCCGGCGCTCGCGGCGGAGCGCCCGGACCTCCCGGCGCAGCTCGGTCAGGCTCTTGTGCACGTCGTCGAGCTCGGCCCGGGTCGGCTGGCCGTAGAACTCCGCCAGGAAGGCCGCGATATCCTGCTGGGCGAGCCGGAGATCGGTTGAGGCCCGCAGCACCGCCCGCTGCGACGTGAGAAACGTCTCCGAGCGCTGGACCTCCAGCAGGACCGCGTTGGCGGTCTCGATCCACCGGCTCATCATCGCGCGGGCGGAGGCGAAACGCTCGCCGTTTTCGGCGCGGGCATTGGCCTCCTGAGCGAAGGTCCCGGCCGCCCGGGTCCAGGCGTCGAGCATCACGGCC
Source organism: Methylobacterium sp. GC_Met_2 (assembly GCF_026540795.1). Taxonomy (NCBI): domain Bacteria; kingdom Pseudomonadati; phylum Pseudomonadota; class Alphaproteobacteria; order Hyphomicrobiales; family Methylobacteriaceae; genus Methylobacterium; species Methylobacterium sp. GC_Met_2. The sequence continues at coordinate 7,058 of NZ_JALNUM010000090.1, read as the reverse complement.
TGATGCTCGCTCTGCGCCCGCCGGAGGGTCGCCCAGGCGGTGAACAGGGCCGCGTAGCGCCGCTCGGTCTGCCACAGATCGGCGAGTTGCGGGCCCTCGGCCATGCGGGTCAGCGCGGAATCGAACTCGGCCGAGCCGCCGAGCCAAGCCTGCGGATCGAAGATCTTGGCGAGCACCGCGCCGGCGGTCGGGTCCGGCGCGCCGGGGCCGCCCTGAAGCGATTTGGTGAGGGCCTCCGAGAGGGCGGTCGCGGCGTTCCAGGCCTCGGTCAGCTTGGCCTGCGCGGCGGCGAGCCCGGCGACGTCAGGCGTGGAAAAAATCGGTGAGCCGAAGCCCGGAGCGGATTGCCCGGCGCCGGGCGTGAAGATGCCCATGCCGGCCCGCGTCCAGAACTCGCCCATCGCCCGGAACGCGTCGAACTGGTCCATGCTGGCGTTTCTCCCGGCCCTGTAGGGCTCCGCGCGACCGCGAAGCCTTTCGTCAGCTCACACGCTCGACCGCATGACCCGCATCCTCCCCCGCAGAGGCTTGCGGATTCACACTTCGCCCGCTGCGCCGACGATGACCGCATGACCTCCCTCGCCCCGCTTGCGGGGAGAGGGCTTCGGCGACCTCGTCGTCGCCGGAGCGAGGCGGCAGCCGACGGTGAGGGGGCGGCGCCGGACGAGACTCCTCCGGCCAAGCCCCCTCACCACCGCTCCGGCTTCGCCTGCGCTTCCCGCCCGGACGACGAGGTCCGTGCGGGCCTCTCCCCGCGCGCGGGGAGAGGGGGGCGTCGCGGCCTTCAAGAGCCAATGTGTGAATCCGCAAGCCCGCAGAGGGGGGGAGGGCGTGCGCGCGTGAGTCGGCCGTCATTCTCATCCGTTGATGTGCCAAGTCGTAAGGGATGAGGGGGAGGGTGGGACACCTTGGATCACGCGCTCACGCCGCCGGTCGTGCCTCGCCCAGCGCCTCGGCGTAAATCTTGAAGGCGTCGTCGTAGGTGACCGCGCGGGGGTTGTTCACGAGGAGCCGCGTCTGCTTCATCGCATCGGTGGCCATGCGCTCCAGATCCTGCCGGGCGACCCCGACCTCGGCGAGCGAAGCCGGCACCTTGCAGTCGCGGCAGATCGCGTCGAGGCTGTCCACGAAGCGCTTGGCGGCCTCAGGCTGCGGCAGGTCGGCGGCCGCGGGGTCGAGGATCGGCGCCAGCTCCGCGTAGAGTCCTTCGGCGTGCGAGAGGTTGAAGCGCATCACGCCCATCAGCACCAGGGCGTTCGAGAGCCCGTGCGGCACGTGGAAGATCGCGCCGACCGGGTAAGCCAGGGCGTGCACCGCCGCCACCGGCGCGTTGGCGAAGGCCATGCCGGCCAGCATCGAGCCGAGCAGCATGCCGGAGCGTGCGTCGAGGTTCTTGCCGTCGGTGCAGGCCGTGCGGATGTTGGCCGAGAGCAAGGCCAGGGCCTGCTTGGCGAGCTGGTCGGAGATCGGGTTCTTCTTGTTCTTGCTGGTGAACGCCTCGATGGCATGAACCATGGCGTCGATGCCGGTGGCCGCCGTGACATGCGCGGGCAGCCCCAGCGTCAGCTCGGGATCGAGCACCGCCCAGTCGGGCAGGAGCTTTGGCGCGACGACGCCCTTCTTCTCGGTGGTCGGCGTCGTGACGATCGAGATCGGCGTCACCTCGGAGCCGGTCCCGGCCGTGGTCGGCACCAGGATCAGCGGCAGCCGGTTGCCCTTGGCCAGGCCGACGCCGTAGATCGAATCCAGCGGCTCGTCAGATTTCGCGAGATAGGCCACGAGCTTGGCGGTATCGAGCGCCGAGCCGCCGCCGATCGACAGGACGAGGTCGGTCCCGAGCTCCCGGGCCCGCTTGGCCGCCGCCTCGATCACCGTGGAGGGCGGATCGGCCACCACATCCTCGTAGACGTCGAGGGTGATGCCGGCCTCCGCCAGAGCCGCCTCGGCGGCCTTCGTGAGTCCGGCGCTGCGCACGCCCTTGTCGGTGACCAGCAGCACGCGCTTGGCCCCGAAGCTGCCGACGATCTCCGGCAGCTTCTTGGAGGCGCCAGCCTCGAACAGCACGTTCGGCGTGGTCTGGAAGGTGAACGGGTTCATCGCGCTGCCCTGTCTTGCTGGCCGACGATTGGTGAGACCGAGGTCACTCGGCCGGCTCGAAATCCTTCACCTTCTCGCGCAGCTCCTCGACCAGCACGCGGGTGTTCTCGGAATAATCGATCGGCACCGCCACGAGGTGGACGCCGCCTTCCGCGAAGGCGCGGTCCAGGGTCGGCACGAGGTCGTTCACCGCCTCGACCCGGTGGCCCTTGGCGCCGTAGGCCTGCGCGTAGAGGACGAAATCCGGATTGCCGAAGGTCATGCCGAAATCGGCGAACTTGTCGACCGCCTGCTTCCAGCGGATCATCCCATAGGCCGAGTCGTCGAGGATCAGCACCACGAGGTTGAGCTTGAGCCGCACCGCGGTCTCCAGCTCCTGGCTGTTCATCATGAAGCCGCCGTCGCCGCACACCGCCATCACCCGGCGGTTCGGGTAGAGCATCGCCGCCATCATGGCCGACGGCAGGCCGGCGCCCATCGTGGCGAGCGCGTTGTCGAGCAGCAGCGTGTTGGCCACGTAGGTGCGGTAGTTCCGGGCGAACCAGATCTTGTACATGCCGTTGTCGAGGCACACGATCCCGTCCTCCGGGATCACCCGGCGGACGTCGCGCACGAGGCGCTGCGGCGTCACCGGGAAGCGATCCTCGCCGGCGCGGTCGGCGATATGATCGAGGATGTGCTCGCGCAGGTGCAGCAGGGCGCCGGCATTCGGCAGCTTGCCCTCCAGCCGGTCGGCCAGGATCTTCAGGGTCGGCCCGAGATCGCCGACCACCTCGGCATCGGGATAATAGACCTGCTCGACGTTGGCCGGCATGTAGCCGATATGCAGCACCTTCTGGTCGGCCTGGCCCATGAAGAAGGGCGGCTTCTCGATCGTGTCGTGGCCGATCGCGATGATCAGGTCGGCCTTGTCGATCGCCTCGTGGACGTAATCGCGCTCGGACAGGGCTGCCGTGCCCATGTACAGGCTGGTGCCGCTGGCGACCGTGCCCTTGCCCATCTGGGTGGTGAAGAACGGGATCTGGGTGCGCCGGACGAAGCCGCCGAGATCGCCCGTGGCGCGCGGCCGGCTCGCGGCGGCACCGAGCATCACCAGCGGGCGCTTGGCCTTGAGGATCATGGCGGCGGCCCGGTCGATCGCCGTCGGGTGGGCGACCGGGATGTCGATCGGGTGCGGCGGCACCAGGTTGGCCTCGGCCTCCTCGGCGGCGATGTCCTCGGGCAACTCCAACAGAACCGGGCCGGGCCGCTCCTCGGTGGCGACCCGGAAGGCGTCGCGCACGATCGCGGGGATCGACGATGCGGAGACGATCTGGCGGGCCATCTTGGTGATCGGCTTCATCGACGAGATCACGTCGACGATCTGGAACTTGGCCTGCCGCGCGGACAGGATGCCCTTCTGGCCGGTGATGATGATCATCGGCATCGCACCGAGATGCGCGTAGGCCGCGCCGGTGGAGAAGTTCAGGGCGCCCGGGCCCAACGTCGAGAGGCACACGCCCGGCCGGCCGGTGAGGCGGCCATGGGTCGCCGCCATGAAGCTCGCCGCCTGCTCGTGGCGGGTCAGCACCAGCTCGATCTTGGAGGTGCGCAGGGACTCGACGACGTCGAGATTCTCCTCGCCGGGAATGCCGAAGATGCGGTCGACCCCCTCGTTCTCAAGGGCGGCGACGAGGAGATCTGAACCCTTGGGCATGCGAGGTCTCGCTGGTGCGTCGGCGTATCGGCGTCGCTCGGCGAAGAATGTCCTGGCGGCCCGTGGGGTGGTTAGAGAGCCGCCACCGGAAGTGGTCAAGACCGGTCCACGCCCGAACAGTCACAGAGGCGGCGCGATGCTATCTCCGCCAGACTTGCCGCACCCCGGAACGTCGTTGCACGGTCAAGGTTGTCGAGCGGTCAGGGAATTTTGAATCCATGGAACGGATGGCCATCGAGCAGGACGCAGCGGCGGACAGTGCCGCCGGGCCGAGCGAGCCGGACACGGGTCCGGTTCTGGCGCCGATCGCGGATTTCCCGCGCATCGACCTGCGCGTCGGCGTCGAATCGTGGGACAAGCGCCGTCAGGCCGGCAAGTCGCTCCGGGACGCGGTGCCCCACAGGGCCCAGGGCGAATGCGCGGACGATCCGGACCGGCCCGACCCGATCGCCCTGATCGAGGCGGCCCATGACGGGCGCCAACCGCATCTGGTCCCGCTGCGGGTCGCCCGGATGGCGACCTCGCCCTTCGCGTTCCTGCGCGGGGCCGCGCACGTCATGGCCTGGGACCTGTCGCGCGGGCGCCGCAGTGGCATCGACGTGGTGATGAACGGCGATGCCCACACCGACAATTTCGGCCTGTTCGGCACGCCGCAGCAGGACATCGTCCTCGATCTCAACGATTTCGACGAGGTGACGATCGGCCCGTGGGAATGGGACCTGAAGCGCCTCGCCGCCGGTCTCGCGATCGCGACCGCGGAGGCCGGCGCCTCGGCGCGCGATTCCCGTGCGGCGGTCATCGAGGCGGTCTGCGGCTATCAGCAGACGATGCGGCGTCTGGCGCCCCAGGGCTCTCTCGATATCTGGTATCAGACGACGCGGGTCGACACGCCCCACATCTCCGGCCTGCGCCTCGATGCCGAGGCCCGGGCGGTGGTCCGGCACGCGGTGGACAAGGCCCGGCGGCGGAACAACCGGAGCCTGCTGTCGCAGGTGGCGGAACGGCGGACCGACGGGAGTTGGCGTCTCAAGACGGACGCGCCGATCCTGACGCCGGTCGACGACGCCACGCGAGAGAGCGTCGTCACCGGTCTGGAGCGCTACGCCGAGACCCTGCCGCGTGAGCGGCGCTTCATGCTCGATCGCTACCATGTGGTCGACGTGGCCCACCGGGTCGTCGGCGTCGGCAGCGTCGGGACCCGGGCCTATCTGGCCCTGCTGTTCGGCAATTCCGACGCGGACGCGCTGTTCCTTCAGGTCAAGGAGGCGGTCCGTCCGGCCCACGCGCCGTACCTGCCGGGAATGCCCGATCCTTATGCCCGCCACGAGGGCGAGCGGGTGATCTACGGCCAGCGCCTGCTCCAGGCGGTGGGAGATCCGCTGCTCGGCTGGACCAGCATCGCCGACCGCCCGTTCTACGTGCGCCAGATGAAGAACCTGAAGGGCGCGATTCCGCTGGCGCGGATGTCCGGCGCCTCGCTCCTGACCTTCTCGTACGCCTACGGGACGCTGCTGGCCCGCGCCCATGCCCGCACCGGGGATGCGGCGGCGATCACCGGCTATTGCGGCAGCGGCAAGAACGATCATCTCGCCGCCGCGATCGCCGACTGGGCGAGCGCCTATGCGGCGCGCAACGCCGCCGATTTCGAGCTGTTCCGCGCCGCGATCGCGAGCGGTCGCCTGGAGGCCGCGGAGGATCCCTGCCTGTAAAGTATCATCCCGAAAGGTGGGCGCCGGCTTTCGGAAAACGGTGATGCGCACACAAGGATCTTGCGCATCGCGTCAGATGATGCCGGGCGGCGGTGGCTCGTGGGCGAGCCGCACCAGCAGGTCCCGCAGCCAGCGATGGGCCGGATCGCGGTCGTAGGAGGCGTGCCAGAGCATCGACACGGCGACATCTTCCAGCGCGACCGGCACCGGGCTTACGCTGAGTTCCAGCGCGCTGGCGAAGGAGGTCGCAAGCCGCGCATGCATGGTGGCGATCACCGGCGCGGCACGCACGAGGAACGGCACGACCAGGAAACGCGGCGTGGTGACGGCGAGCGTCCGCGACCGGCCGATCTGGGCAAGCGCATCGTCCACCACTCCGTGGGCGGTCTCCCGCAGGGAGGTCAGCACGTGGGGAAACCGCAGGTAATCGTCGAGGCCGATCGGCGGCGCGAGGCCGATCAACGCGGCGTTGAACAGCACCACGTAGCTGTCCCGGTAGAGCAGGCGCTGCTTGTGGTGGATCTGCCCCTCGGAGAACAGCCCGATGGCGATATCGACCCGGTCGGCATCGAGTTCGTCGAGGATCCGTGACCGCTCGACGGAGCGCAGCAGCAGGCGGATGCCCGGTGCCTCCCGGCGAAGCTGCGCGATCAGGCGGGGCCCGAGCAGCACCTCGACGCTGTCGGGCAGGCTGATCGTGAAGGATCGATCTACGGTGGCCGCCTCGAAGCGCTCCTCACGATGGACCAGCGCCTGAACCTGCCGGAGGGTGGCGCGCAGGGGCTCGGCGAGCTTGAGCGCCCGGGGCGTCGGCCGCATCCCGTCCGGGGCGCGGGTCAGGAGCTCGTCGTCGAACAGGCGGCGCAGCCGCGCGAGGCTCGAACTCATCGCCGATTGGCCGACCCCGATCCGGGCCGCCGCACGGGTGACGCTGCGCTCGTCGAGGAGCGCGTCGAGGGCCACGAGGAGATTCAGGTCGATCCGGCTGAGGTCGATATGGTCGATGGCCACGGGCGATTCGGTCTGTGGGTGTCGGGCTGAGCTATAGCAATATCCGGGCGGGTTGGAGTTTGCCGGTCGTGCTCGTTCACAGTCCGTGGTCGAACACGGGACAAGCCGGCTCCTCGCGTCTCCCTCCCCCCTCTGCGGGGGAGGGTGGCTCCTGCGTCGGCAGGGGTCGGGAGAGGGGAACCCGGCTTCAGGATCAGGCGCGACCTTCACGCAGCACGGAGCCTTGTCGTGCACCGTCGCTCCCCTCTCCCGACCCCCTTTGGGGGCCACCCTCCCCCGCAGAGGGGGGAGGGAGAGCGCGCTGGCCTTCGACCTGGATCATTCTGCAGCCGTCGGCCGTATCGAACCGCGATATGCAAACATTGTAGCCCGTCTGCGGGGTAGGGCCGCCGGCGACCAATCCTCCGCCACTCTTGACAATGTTCCTATTCTATGCTCATTAGCCGCCACCTGTCCACGGCGGCCCGGGAGCGATCCCGGGGCGTCCTTTGCGGGGCCCGCCCGGTGGCTGACCGGGCGGGTCCGGGGATGGGGCGGCGCCCGCG
>NZ_JALNUM010000009.1:0-93056 GCF_026540795.1 Methylobacterium sp. GC_Met_2 | reverse complement strand
GCTGGCGGGTTTGGTGCGATAGAGCCTTCTGGCGCTCAATAAGGCCTAAGGTCGAGACAGGCGTGTAGAGGGTGCCAAAGAACGCTCGGAGGGCGGGGAGGAGCCCAGCCGCAGCAGCGGCGATCGCCGTGTATGGATCGAGTACCGCACCCCTGCCTCGCACACGATGAGCGAGCATCACGGCAACCCGCAACTCCTCGAGCGTGCCGGCGCAAGTCTGGACGCCTAGCCGATTTCCTCTCAAGCGATCGGTAAATTCGAGGACCGTTTCGCCCAGGACGTGCGCCACGACAGGCAGCGGCATCGGCCCTACAGAGTAGGCGTGAAGGGCATTCTCCACAGCTACTTTGCGCCGATCGGCCATCTCGATGAAGGGCGTCGGATCGTCATTTTCCAGCTGTAGGCTGACAAATGCTCCGTGCCCGGGGAAGCGATCTTGAAATTCGTCCGACAGGACGCGGAAGGCGTGAAGGGTTCGGCTTCTGATATTTGTGATCGTCCAAATCTCTGGGCCTACCATCGCACGGGGAAGCGAGACCTTCTGGCCAACCTGACGCCCGATGACCTGCCGCGCTCGCTCATGTTCGGGCGGGAAGACGCCGATCCCCAGAAAATCGTCGCCCTCGTCGAGCAGGAAGCTGCGAGGTGAACCGTGCTTCGGAGTCAGTTCGACCCAGGTGCCAACGGCTACGGTTGTCGGCTCTGGGTCCAAGGCAAACCGCGGCTCACCGAGCATGGAGAGCGTGAAGAGGCCGACATAGCCAGCCGCTACATCAGCATCATCCGGACGCTCGCGTAAAAGAGCGTAAGCAGCCTCCAACGCGCGACCTATACCGCATTCCCGCGCTACACACTGGATCAAGGTAACGCGGTGGCGCGAAGCACCATGCAAGTTAAGCAGGTCTATAGCATCGAGATCCTGCTTGATCATCTCTTTACGGTCAAGACGGCCAAGAAGGTTGATGCGGAGAAGCCGCGAGAAAGAGTCGTTTGGGTCGGCATTAGAAAGATCGGTGGCGATCTTCAGCGAGTCGTCTACATAGCCCAACTGCGATAGGAGCAGCGCCTTGTTCGCTAGGACAAGTAGATCAGTAATCTCATTGGGCAGGCTATCGATAAAGCGGCGGTTGCGCAGCCTTTTAGGCCATTCCGCAGCATGAGCGGTCGTGAGAAGCTGCCAAGCCTCCAGATTAGCTCCTGGTGGAACACGTTGGTCAATCAATTCAATGACGTCCGCCCAGCGCCCCCTATCAGCTGCGAGCATCGCTGCCATGGTTCGGGCTGCAAAGGAGTCCTCGCGACGCGCCAAGGCAAAGGCCGAGGCGTAAGCATTCTCTGCCGCTAATAGGCAACCATCTCGGTGCGCCTGGCGCGAGATGATGACCGCTGCGCGTGCGTCCCCCCGCCTGAGTCGAAGCGCTGTAGCAAAATCGTCCTCAATGAGATGACCGACCCTCTCCTTTGCTTTCTCAATGCGCGCAAATGTTTCGATGAGCACTTTCTCTGAGTCGGGAACCGCCGCCTCCGCGAAAGCACGCGCTGCTGCACGGAGATCACCACGCTGAAGCGCCGCGATGCCGGCAAAAAATTTAATCGTGGGGTGTTCAGGGCAAAGAGTGACGAGGCGAGCCAGGAGGTTATTCTCCCCCCTGTTCATGGCGGTTTGAGCCGCAGCCACAACCGGATGCCAGTCCGTTAGACCTTCATCGGCAACGACCGTAGCGAGTTCGATCGCAAGCTGTCGATCGCCCAAGAGGTGGGCGCCAGCCATCGCGGCGACGAGGTTTTGTGCTGCCAAGGAGTGGGGATCGGTTAGGTGAGTGCGTTGCTCCCGCCAAGCAGCGTCTAAGCATGGGACCGCAAGTTCGAGCTTCGCACGCTGATAACCGCTGAGAACACCGGAGAGAGCTGGCGTCGGATCACGTGAGACTTCATCGACATCAGCCAAGGCCGCAGCCCTGGTTAGGTCCTTGTTGTCAGGGTACAGGCCAGCAGCTTCACGGGCGCGATCCCACCACTCTGGGACGACCTCCCGCCTTCGAAGGAATACGAGAAGACCGGTCAATACCGCGGCATTCCGCCTAAGTGACTCGGGCAGGCCGGCGAGAGGATCTGCTACGTCCGTTGCATCTGAGGCCGCCTGGACCGCGTAGGCCGCCGCCCACTCATTCCCCGGGTCGGCCTGAGCTGCATCGCACCCGAAGCGGTAAGCTTCTGCCGGCGTCTCGGCCAGCCAAAGGGATAGGACCCGGTTCGCTATAGCGCGCCGGTCGTCGGGAGCATGTCTATAGCCCTCGTCCAAGAGGCTACGTGCCTTAACCCGGTCTCCTATCCTGAGATAGAAATGGCCCAGGATGTTGCGCGCACGGGATTGAATGACCGGCGCAGCGGCTGCCGGCAATGTGGCCAAGAAGCTCTTGGCATTTTCGATTGCTTGGTCCGGTGGGAGCTTATCACCTCGGTCGCGCATCTCATCAAGCTGCGCATTTAGAAACGGCTCTACCTCGAAACCATCACGGCTCCGATCTTCGCCAACAATCGGACCTGGGCGCTGCTTAAGTGCGGCAAAGACATCGGCAAGCTGCGCCTTGATGTCGTCAAAATTCTCGTCCGTCCTAGCGGCAGCAGCTCTCGCTTCTTTTACTGCTGCCTGTTGCGTCGCTTCGCCGACACCTACCTCAATCTTTTGAACGATGTCTCTGAGGATGACAGAGCCACCTGCCTGTATCGATGCCGAGAATGACTGAGCCACTGACTGAGCGGCCGTAATGTTGGGGTTCGTGTTCGGCGCGCCGGTTAAACCGTTAACGGACGCGCCATCTATTTTCCCGGCTCACCTTTATTCGACATAAGTAGACGTTTCAGGTTGAAGTCATCGCCAGTTTTTGCCCGTATATCGAGGCTTTCAAGACCCTCAAGATCCTCGATGTTGGCAGTCTTACCAACGTCTAGGTCAAGTCTGACCTGATAGCGCTCGATTGCGGCCTGAGCCGCCGCATCGCGGTTAATCGCAGCGATAAGAGCCTCCAGAACAGGGCGGAGATCCTCCCGGTCGTCAGCTTCTATGGTCGCGAGCACTGAAGTGACTTGTTGTCGAGCTGTGGCAGATGCAGGATCAGCCTCAAGCGCGATTAGGGCGCGCTCGCCGGGTCGACCAAAGATTTCGCGGATCTTCGCCCTGACGGCGCCGTAGGCATCCTTTGTCAACTCCTCGATGCCAGCCGTAGCCACCGCGGCAGCGCCAAATTCGAGAAGCGCCTGCAAATTGGCCGGCGATAGCAGGCTCTGGTCCATGATCGTCACGCCTTAGAGAAGCGAGACTATAAATGGGATATGATTCGCCGGCGTGGAAGGGGGCTTGGTCAGACTGGCGTGCGGCGTTTTGTGGTCAGGGCCGCACCTTGATTGCTGACAGATGCCTCGAGCGGGCGAGGCTCGGTGTTCCGCTTTAACGACTCGTCGCTCGGAAGCGGACCTGCCGTAAACCACCCTTAGCGGTCTTCCTCTCTCGGCCTAGCGTCGGCACTCACAGCCGTCGCAAAAAATAAATGCCTTCAACTATGCGAACTCAGCTACGTTCAGACGTGAGCTCACGTACGAGGGCCCAGGGTGTTTAATCGCCAACCGAGGCACCGAAGAATGACCCACCCGGTGACGTAGGCTCAGCGCGCTTTTGCGAGGCCATCAGCAGCGGAGACGACTGGCGGCCGGCGAATTCAACCTGCATCAACACTATCTAAGCCTTTAAGCCTGTCTGCGCGAAACATCGGGTACACCGCTAAAGCCAGTGCCACGACCCAGCCGACCACGCTCGCGTTGATCGCCAGGATCAGCCAGCGGTTTGGATCGCGCCGCCGGAAGGCAATAACCGACGGCAGGGCAAATCCCGCCAGCACGATGAGCCAGACGTAGGCGACGAACAGGACGAGTTGATCTTCGGGGTTCATGCGCCGCTTCGCATCAACGCAATGCTCTAATCAACGTGGCAGGTAGGCAGCGTTACGCGTGCCCGCCTCATGGCTTTGGGCGGTTCGGCGTCGGCACGGTTACGACCACGTCGCCCTTTTCCGTCGCTTCGGCATAAAAGATGATGGCGGTGTCTTCCTGCTGCTTGGAGCCGGCGAAGGTGACGCTGATGCGGGTCACCGCTTTGCAGACCGATTTTCGCGGCGTTTGTTCGACCGCAATAAGGTCGCGAATTTCCCACTCAACGTCTGCGACCTGCCGGAACTCGGCATACAATTGGTCGAGCGACCGGTGGAGCGCATCAATGACTGTCTGATCGCTGCATCGGATGTCGCGTGAGCAGCCCCCGAGCATCGCTGCGGGAGCGAGCGAGCCTAACACCAGCGCCCGAAACGCAAGACGTCTACGGTGATGACTGGCCACGTCAGTACTCCTCGGCCAGCATGATCGTCAGGACGCGGGCCGTCACCGTAGGGTTAGTCGGATCGGGCGAGTGTCCGCGCAGATCGCAGTCGTGGGCGTCGATCTTCCAAAACAAGCGCCGCACGCCGACCTCGACCGCGCCGAAGTCGTGCTCGCCGTGGGGATCGTTGTCGCCGTCGAAGCCATCGAAGCGGCGCACCGCCAGTAGGACGGCGATGCGCTCGGCCTCTGGCAGCGCGAATACACTTGCCGTCTCTACTACACGACCACCGACGAAGCTCCGACGGAACGCATCATTGAGCTGCGCGATGGGCGCGGTACTGGCGGTCTCCCTGGGCCGCGTGCGGTGCGAGGGATTAGGGTGCGCGCTCTTGTTCATGTTTTGTCCTTGTGTTGCCTAGACGTTCGTCATCGTCTGCTTCACTCGGCCGATGCGCGATGGGCGGCCAAACGGTCGACCGCTGCAAAGGCGCGCCGTGACAGCTCGGCGAAACGATGCGCCTCAGCCTCGAACGCGGCACCTAGTGCCTTCCGCACGCCGGGGCGTTGCGCCTCGGCGGCGCGCAGCACCACCTCTAGGTCGTCGCCCTCCAGGCTGGCGACCGCTTCGAGGGCTGCTGTTAAGACGGCGTCGACACCCGCACAGGGGCGAACTCGCTGCGGTGCCTGAGCGACAGGCAGCAAGGCCGGTAGGCTGGCGGTGTGCGGGATTTGATCGGCACGGTCGGTCATTTCGTTCTCCTTCGATGCAGCGATGCGGGACGCGGGTGCTCAGCCCTGCGGGTCGGTGGCGGGGTGCAGCAGGGCGAGTTCGTCGCGGCGGCGGGTGAACTCGGGCAACTCAGGCCAGTCACGCCAGCGTAGGAGGAAGCGGTAGTCGGCGCGGGTGGCGACGACGAGGGACTCAAACCAGCCATCGGCATGCCCTTCGGTGGCGAGCACAAGCGAACCCGGCTTGATCGCGTCCCAGCTGCCGGGCACGCGGGCATTACAAGCCGGCGGCTTGGATGGTCCTGAAGTGGCCTGAGCGTGCGAACCAGCGACTGCGCTGCCTGTCGGGGTCACCGGAGCCGTAGGCTCGGGCGCGGGTGACGCAGCTGAGGTTGCGCTAGCGCGGGGCTGCGAGCCGCCCTCGGGTTCGCCGAGAAATCTAACGGTTTTGGGCGGTTGACCCCGATCACCGTTGGTGCAGGTCGGCTTAGGCTGCTGGTTGGACATGTTGGGGCTCCAGAAACGACGAAGGCGGCCCGGAGGCCGCCTTGCGAGGGGAAGATGATTTGCGCTGAGGCCGCGCTGATCGCGGTGGTGGGGCGCGCCAAGCTGGCGGCCGAGGCAGGAACTGAAGCGGCGTCATCGCAGGTGCTTTCAGTCGCACAGGGTGAGCGACAAAAGTATCAGTACCGGATAATTATCCTAATGTCAAGGCTGTGGTTGTCGTCTAGCTTGTGGCCGCATTCGCCACGCACAAACTTGCATGGCAAAATCTGCAAACACATTTCAACTTGTACGAAACGACCGGACCTAATTGGCGAAAATACACCGAATATTTTATGCGTCCCGAGATGCTGATACTAAAGCGTATGTTATTGCTGTCGCTGCAGCAGACGAAGGAGTGGCTGAAATCTCTTCCAATGGCGCCAGTTGGTTCGATGTCGAAAAGCGGACCTTCGGCTTTGCGCCCATTGCGGCCGTGCAGCCAACTGCGGCGCGTTCTCCGAAGCGGACGCTCCAGCAGCTCAGCCTGTAAGTCCAGGCAGCACCAAATAGCCTCGAACGGTGCCGCCCACCGCGAGCCTCGGTGCTTGTCGCACCCAATGGCCGGCCTCACCTACAGCCACATGGCCAGCGAGTTTGACGTCATCATCGTAGGGGAGGCGCCGCCGGCATTGGCGCGGCGCGGCGGCGCGCGGCATACGGGAAGGCGGTGCTGTTGCTTGAGGCGTCATCCTGGCTCGGCGGACGAGCGTTCAAATAGGGTTCATCCGCACTTTCGATGCTGCGGGTCGGTTATCCGGGCAAGCTCTTCCGGCCTCGGCTCACGCGGCATGTAGGACGCGTTGGCGCAGGAGATCGAATCCGGCGCGGCCGTACATGCTGCGCTCGATCAGTTTCAGGCGGTTGACCTGTCCCTCGACCGGACCGTTGCTCCAGGGCTCGACGATGGCAGCGCGCACGGCGGCCTCGTCTTGGCGGAGCCCGGTGACGAAGCCGCTGAGATCGGTCGCGGCTGCCGCCTCCAGCCATGGCGTCAGTCCAGCAGGATTGTTCTGGCGCAGGAGGCCTGCAAAGGCACGGACATCCTCGGCGGCCCGCTTCAGCTTCGGCGCGGCGCCGCAGAGCGCCTCGGTGAAGGCGCGATCCTCCTGCGCCAGCGCGGCCGGATCGCCGGTCAGCCACCGGGTGATGCGGCGCGTCGAGGGGATCCGGGCTGACGGTGGTCGCGCCGACGCACCCTGCCTCCGTCGCGCGACCCAGCGCCGAACGATGTCGTAGCTGCCGGTGAAGGCCTTTGCATGCAGCTCGCGGTGAAGGACGATGGCGCTGCGCTGACCCTCTTGCCAGCGCATCTCGATGAAGGAGAGATGAGGGTCGAGCCGGCTTGAGCCCGGTGCTCGGCGGTAGGGCATGAACCGGCCCGCCCGGACCCAGTGGCGCACGGCGTTGCGGGACGCACCGATACGGCGCGCGATCTCTTTGTTCGGCAGACCTTCGCCGTGGAGGCACAGGGCCGCCTCGCAGCGATCGCGTCGCCGGCTGTATACCTCCGGCGTGGGTGCGGTCTCCGTCAGTTCAGGAGGGGCAGAGCGATCGTGCACGCCACGGTGCGCCACGTCCCGGATCTCGGACTGGTGCCGTTCGACGATGCCTCGCAGCGCCTCGGACGCGTTGACGAGCAGGTGCCAGCGATCCGCGACCTGCGTCGCCGCCGGTGCTCCCGTGCGCGCGGCCTCGGCGTAGGGTCCAGAGCGGTCGCGGCTGATGACGGTCACGCTCGGATGGGCGGCAAGCCAGTCCCGCACCGGTGCCGAAGAGCGGCCGGGCAACAGGTCGATGACGCGCCGCCGCTCCAGGTCGCACACGATGGTGCCGTAGGACCGGCCACGCCGCCAGGCCCAATCGTCGATGCCGACCACGCGCGGCGGCGCTGACGGTATGGTCCCGCGACGGCGGATCAGGCGCAGGACGGTGTCACCGCTGACCGGCATGGCCAGCCGCCGCGACAACCGTGCGCCGGGCTCGCCGCCGAGCACCATGCCGATATCGGTCTGCGCCTCGGCCAATCTGTCGCTGCGGCGCGCCTTGCACGCGCCCAGCCCCGGCACGGGCTCCGCGAAGACCCGACCCGGGCAATGATTGCACCGGAAGCGGCGCACCTGCACCAGCCACGTCACCGCCCGGTCCTGCCAGGGCAGGTCCTTGAACATCCGCCAATACCTGCTGTGCACCCGCACTGACACACGCCCGCAGACCCGACAGGAGGCCTGGGTCGCCGTGGTCCGGGCGGTGATCAGCAACCCCGTTTGATTCAGCGTCAGATCATCGACGTGCAGGCCGTCCGGGACCGACGGCATCGACGGGTTCGACATCGGCATCGCGCTGCCCTCGGGCCACCACGTGAACCAACGCCCGAATCATCTCTCAGCACCGAATGTGCAGATGAACCCTTATTCCACGCCTAAACACAGAGAAGGCCGTCACCGCTGCTTTCGAGCACGTCTTCGAGCACCTGGGCCGCCTGAACGACCACGTTTCGCCCGGCGGTTCCGACGGCGGCGACCGATACTTGCAGCCAGGCGAGTCCCCGACGCTCCGGTAAGCCGGTACGCGGGCGGACGTCCTCATGGAAGGACCCGGCCGGTGGCGCCTCGGTCACGCTCCTTCACGACAGCGGCCGAAGGCGTCAACCTGTGGGGGCACCACCTTCTTGTGCGCCCTCAGCGAACCTGATCGGCGCGGAACCGATTGCCGCCAGCCTGCGTGTCCTGGCACCGGCATGGCGGCGGCAGGTCCCGGCCACCTTCGCGCAGGGGCACCCGTGGCGCATTGCGTCGAATTGCTCGAACGAACGCGATGGCTTCGTGCGGACGTTCAGCCTGTATTTTATGCCACAGTGTCGGCGCGCCAACTGAGATTTCGAGCGACCTGGGTACCCTTCATGTCGAATTGGACCGTCATCGCGTTCATATTATGCGAACGCTATGTAGACCTGGGTGTTGATCATGCGTGGATAAGAATATGTCCACGTCAACCCCGGCGAGCGATCGATGAACCAAGAGAGTAGAGCTGACCGACGTCCCACCGTGGTGATAACAGGCGCCAGCGCTGGGGTGGGACGGGCGATCGCACACGAGTTCGCCCGACACCGCTGGAATGTCTCGGTGTTGGCGCGGGGTGAGGCGGGGTTGAGAGGGACCGTACAGGATATCGAGTGCGCAGGGGGGCGTGCGCTGGCTCATCAGGTCGACGTCGCCGATCCCGACGCCGTCATGCGGGCGGCGGACGAGACCGTGAGGGAGTTCGGTCGCATCGACGTCTGGATCAATGTCGCCATGGTGACGATCTACGCGCCCGTGCAGCAGACCTCGCCGGAGGAGTACAGGCGGGCGACCGAGGTCACCTATCTCGGTCAGGTCCACGGCACGCTCGCCGCGCTGAAGCACATGCAGGCGCGAGATTATGGTGCCATCGTCTGCATCGGCTCGGCCCTGGCGTACCGTTCGATTCCGCTGCAATCGAACTACTGCGCGGCCAAGGCCGCCGTGCGCGGCTTCCTCGACAGCCTGCGCAGCGAGCTGCTGCACGATGGCAGCCGGGTGCGGTTGACGATGGTGCAGCTGCCGGCGGTGAACACGCCCCAGTTCGACTGGGCGCGCACCCGCATGCCGCGTCGGCTGGAACCGGTGCCGCCGATCTATCAGCCCGAGGCAATCGCCCGTCACGTCTATCGCGCCGCCCACACCTCGCCGCGCGAACTCTGGATCGGCTTCCCGACCTGGAAAGCGATCATCGGCAACATGATCGTCCCGGGCTGGATCGACGGGTACCTCGCGCGGCACGGCTATCGCGGCGAGATGACGAACCAAGCGGCGCTCGAAGGGCGGCCGGACAACCTGTACGGTCCCGTCGACACCGATCCGGGCGCGCATGGACGCTTCGACGACCGCGCGCTGACCACCGTGCCGGCCGCCGACCCGCGCTGGCTCAAGCTTGGCATCGCCGCCGCGCTCGGCGCGGCGCTGCTCGGCACGCTATCGATCGCC
Organism: Methylobacterium sp. GC_Met_2; assembly: GCF_026540795.1. Taxonomy (NCBI): domain Bacteria; kingdom Pseudomonadati; phylum Pseudomonadota; class Alphaproteobacteria; order Hyphomicrobiales; family Methylobacteriaceae; genus Methylobacterium; species Methylobacterium sp. GC_Met_2. Next base: position 83,406 of record NZ_JALNUM010000009.1, on the reverse strand, counting down.
AAGGCTTCGAAGCCACCGCAGCGCCTTCGGTAGAATGCCCGGGTGGCACCGCGATCGGCTACATCATCCGCATGCGCAGGTTGAGGAGAACGACGAGGGTGCCACCCACCATGAGGCAGACGATGAGGCTCGAGAATAGGATCAGCTGAAGGTCGTCGCGGGCCGAGCGCCTCAGGTCGACGTGCAGGAAATAACGAAAGTGTACCACCGCCTGAAGCAAAGCCAGGGCGAGGATGATCCCGAGCGCCGTCGCACCCGCCGCCCATCGCCACGTCACGACGGCGAAGGCCGCGCCCGTCAGGAGTAGCGCGAGGACGTAGCCGACGGCGTAGGTTCTCAGGTCATCCCGCCTGGAGTGACGCTCGTCGGCGACTTGGCTCCTGTCGTCGCGCAAGCCCCCCGATCGCCGATTCGGACCGCCGGTCAGCACACGCACGCTTCCCAGAAGGGCCGCCGCTCCGATGGCCTTCAGCAGGACGATACCCCTGAATTGATCGCGCGCGTTCATCCGAGCGTTCCCTGCAGGTAAACCACCGAGAAGATCGCGATCCAGATGACGTCGAGGAAGTGCCAGAACAGGCCCAGCTTCAGAAGATTCAGCTTGACGCGAGCGTCCGTCCCGAAGATCGCGACCTGCACGAGCATCACCGCGATCCAGATGCAGCCGGCCGTGACGTGGAGGCCGTGCGTCGGGACTAGCGCGAAGAAGACCGAGAGGAACCCGCTGCGGTCCGGCGTGGCGCCGTCGCGAAGCATCGTCGCGAAATCGTTGGCCTCGAAGCCGAGGAAGGCTAGGCCGAGTGCGAGGGTGAGGCACAGCCAGACGACGAGACCGGTCCGTGTGCGGTCGTACTTCATCGCGATCGCCGAGAGCCCGAAGATCAAGCTACTCGTGAGCAGAATCAGCGTCTCGATGAACGCGCTGCGGAGCTTGAACTCAGCCTCTGGTCCCGGTGCTCCCGCCGTGGCGGTGACCTGCGTGCCGTAGACTGCGAAGAGCAGCGCGAACAGCACCGCGTCGCTCATCAGGAAGATCCAGAACCCGTAGAGGCCGAGTTCGGCATCGTCCGTTTCGAGTTCGTCGGAACCCTGGAGGTTGAGGCCGACGTGCCGGAGCTGCGGTCCGGTCATGCTGCGACCTCTGCCGGATTAACCTTCGCGAGCCCGCGATTGGCCTGACTCTCTTCGAGCTGTCGTGGCACGGGATGAGTGGCGTGAGCGAGATCGAGCCAGTGTCGGTTCTCCGCCTCCACCTCGGCCGCCGGGATCCAGCGGTGGGTCTCGCGCACGAAGCTGCGCGCGATCACCGGCAGCCAGATCGCCGCGAAGCCGAGCATCGCCATCCACCAGATGTGCCAGATGAGGCCGAAGGCGCAGACCGCGCCGCCGAAGCCGACGAGCGGCCCGACCCAGCTGTTCTTCGGCATCTCGATGCCGCGGTAATGGTCGGCGGGCTTGTAGGCGCCCCCATGCACCTTGCGAAGGTAGAACGTATCGCGGCCGCTGACATGCGGGATCGTCGCGAAATTGTACTCAGGCGGTGGGGCTGAGACTGACCATTCCAGGCTGCGCGCATCCCAGGGATCGCCGACGGAAACGCGGTTGTGTTCGCGGTCGCGTACGCTGACCCAAAGCTGCACGAACAGCGTCACGAGGCCGGTGAGAAGGATGAAGGCACCGATGACCGCGACGAGCAGCCAGGGCCGGTAGTCGGGTTCGAACAAGGCCTGGGAGCGCCGCGGCATGCCCCCGAGACCAAGCACGTAGAGCGGCATGAACGCGAGGTAGAAACCAACCACCCAACACACGAACGAGATCTTGCCCCAGCCTTCCGACAGACGGAACCCGAACGCCTTTGGAAACCAGTACTGGTAGCCGGCGATCAGGCCGTAGAGCGTGCCGGGGATGAGCACGTTGTGGAAATGCGCGACTAGGAAGACGGTGTTATGGACCATGAAATCCACGGGTGGGATCGCGAGCAAAATGCCGGACAGGCCGCCGAGCACGAAGGTGATAATGAAGGCGACCGAGAACAGCATCGGCGGCGTGAAGCGAATCTCGCCACGGAACATCGTCCAGATCCAATCATAGACTTTGACGCCGGTGGGTATGCCGATCATCATCGTCGCGATCCCGAAGAACGAATTGACATCCGGGCTCTGTCCCATCGTGAAGAAATGGTGCAGCCAGACCGTGAACGAGAGGACGCCAATGGCCATAGTTGCGATGACCAGGGAGGTGTAGCCATAGAGTTCCTTCGACGAGAAGGCCGACACCACCTCTGAATAGATACCAAAAGCCGGAAGGATGACGATGTAAACCTCAGGGTGGCCAAACAGCCAGAAGAGGTTCACGTAGTTCATCATGTTGCCGCCGAGATCGTTCGTGAAGAAGTGGAAGCCGAGATACCGGTCGAGGGCGAGCAGGGCGGTCGCAACCGTCAACGGTGGCATCGCGAAGATCATCAGAATCGCGGTGCACAGCGACGTCCAGCAGAAGAGCGGCATGCGTAGGAGATGCATGCCCGGGCAGCGCTTCTTGTAGATCGTTGTCGCGAAGTTGAGGCCTGAGAGGGTCGTGCCGATCGACGACAAGGTCAGCGCCCAGATCCAGTAGTCGGGCCCTACGCCAGGTTGATACGCCGTCTCGGTGTAGGGCGGGTAACCTGACCAGCCACCGGTTGAGAACTCGCCGATGGCGAGCGAAATCATGACTAGGCCGGCCCCGCCAGCCGTTAGCATCAGGCTGATCGAGTTCAGCAGCGGGAAGGCGACGTCGCGGGCACCGATCTGCAGCGGCACGACGTAGTTGATCAAGCCCGTCAGGAACGGCATCGCCATGAAGAAAATCATGATGCTGCCGTGGGTGCTGAACAGCTGGGCGAAGTGTTCGGGCGCAACGATGCCGGGTGCGTTGACGGCGAGCGACTGCTGAGTGCGCATCAACACCGCCTCGATCAACGCGCGCGTGAACATGACACCGGCGAGCACGATGTACATGATGCCGATCTTCTTGTGATCGAGGCTGGTCAGCCAGTCGAGGAACATCGGACGCCACCAGCGCTTCCACGTCAACAATGCCACGAGGGTGACGGCGCCGATCACGACCATCGCGCCCGCGAAGGCGCCGATGATCTCGCTCAGGTTGGGGTCGTTCCAGGCTCGCACGAAGGGCAGCGCCTTCGCGTCGAGCCGGCCGAATAGGACGTACCAAAGGCTGTCGCCGCTCATCATCGGGCTCTCATGTGGGCGGCATGGATGCCTGGATGGTCCAGGGCGAGAATCGATTGGAACAAGCCCAGCGTCACCGATCCGAACACGATCGGTTCGGCCTGGGTCGAGCGGGCGGACAGCGCCTTGAAAGCATTCATGTCGAGGGTCTTGCCACCCGCACGGGCGCGCGCGAGCCAAGCTGTGTAGTCATCGGCGGATTGCGCCAGGACGGGAAATTTCTGGTTCTGAAATCCCATTCCGTTGAATTGGGTGTTCTCGCCACGAAAGCGGCCCGGTTCGCTCGCGGCCAGGTTGTGCTGTGTCGTCATGCCGGCCATCGCGTAGATCTGCCCACCAAGCTGGGGCACGAAGAACGATTGCATGACCGTGGCGCTGGTCAGGCTGAGATGGATCGGACGGTCGGACGGGAAGGCGAGTTCGTTGACGCTGGCGATCCCCTCCTCGGGATAGATGAACAGCCACTTCCAATCGAGCGCCACGACCTGCACCTCGACCGGCGGATTGGGCGATACCAATGGCTTGTAGGGATCGAGCGCATGCGTATCCCGCCACAGGAATACCGCGAGCACGATCACGATGATCGCGGGCGGGATCCAGATCAGGCCTTCGAGCGACCAGTTGAAACCCCATTTCGGCCGGTAGGCACTTTTAGTGTTCGACAAGCGGTAGTGCCAAGCGATGATCGGCGTCAGCAGCAGCACGGGCCCGACGACGAACAGCAGGATGAAGCAGGCGAGCAGGAACAGGCTGCGGGTCTTATCGGCGATCGGTCCGGCAGCCCCCATGAAGCCGTGATCGAGCACCCCGCAGCCGCCGAGGCTGCCCAGCGCGATCAGTGCCACCGGTCCAATAAACTGCCGGACCAGTTCTCTTGGGCGGCGGACGGGATTGGCGGCGGGCGGGCATCTCACATCAGCCACGCCGCTCTCCCCTGCCGGTCGCGGTGGCTTGGATACGATCGGCGGTACGCAGGGCGATCGCCTGGATGGTGAGCGACGGGTTGACCCCGCCGGTCGTGGGGAACACCGAACCGTCGCAAACGAACAGGTTCGGGATGTCCCAGGACCGGCAATCGGCATCGACCACCGAGGTGCGAGGGTCTGCACCCATGCGAGCCGTGCCGTTGAGGTGGCACGTGTCGTCGCCCTGGTCCCAGACCTCGCGGCCGCCCGCAGACACCAGTGCCTCGCGCAAGAACCTCAGGGCATGGCGGTTCAGCGCCTTGTCGTTGTCGCACCAGGAATAGGTGATCCGGGCGACCGGCAACCCGTACTGGTCTTTCACGTCAGCGAGCGTCACTCGGTTGCGCTCCTGCGGCATGTACTCGGAGACGACCTTGAGCCCGGCGACGTGGTTGTAGCGCTGCATCTCCGAGACGAGCGCCTCGCCCCACAGGCCATGCGCCGAGGCCTGAGTGTTGGCCCAGAGCTGCGGTAGCGGCCCCTGGCTCATGTATGAGTATCCGCCGAAGAAGTCCTTCGCGAAGGGACCATAGCCCTTGTCGTCGTAATTCCAGTGCTCGCTGATCGCCAGGGAGGGCGGACCCTTGTAACTGCGGATCTCCTCGTCGAAAACGCCCCAGACCGCCTGATTACCCTGGACCATCAGGTTCCTGCCGACGAGGCCCGAGGAATTGGCGAGGCCGTCCGGAAACTCCTGGTTCGCCGAGTTTAGGAGCAGGCGCGGCGTCTCTATGGCGTAGCCCGCCACCACGACGTTCTTCGCGCGCTGGAACCGCCACTTCCCCTCGCGGAAATAGTGGACGCCGGTGGCACGCCCATTCTTCGTCTCGATGCGGCCCACCATGGCGAGGTCGCGGATTTCGGCGCCGGCCTTCAGGGCGCGGGGCAGGTAGCTCACGAGCACGCTCTGCTTGGCGTTGGTCGAGCAGCCGAGCGTGCAGAAGCCGCGGTAGACGCATGGCGGCGCGTCGCCGTGCGGGGCCGAGACCGTGGCGAGCGGCGTCGGCGTCCAGTCGATGCCCATCGCCTCCGCGCCCCGGGCCAGCACCTTGGCGGCGGCGTTGATCTCGTGCGCGCGCCGGTGGTAGCGCCGCCGGTGCGGCCCCCAGGGGTAGTTGACCGGGCCGGAGATCTTCAGGTCGTCCTCGACCTGATCGTAGTAGCGCCACATCTCCCGCCAATCGATCGGCCAGTCGGCGCCGTAGCCCATCAGGGTGCGGGCCTTGAACCATTCCGGCCGGAAGCGCAGGGCCACCATGGCATAGTGGACGGTGGAGCCGCCCACTGCTTTGCCGGAGTTGTTCGAGCCCATCTGCAGCGGGTTCTCACCGTCGACGATGCGTTCGTCCGTCCAATAGAGCTTGGATTGGTGGCTCTCGTCCGAGGCGAAGTCCTCCAGCGGCCGGAAATACGGGCCGGCGTCGAAGGCCACCACCGATAGGCCACCCTCCGCGAGCCGACAGGCCAGGGTTCCGCCGCCCGCCCCGGTGCCGACGATGGCGAAGTCGACCTCCTCGTCGTCCCGGTGCTGGCGCATCGGCACCCATTCGCCGATACGCATGACGTTGGGCGCGCGGCCGTCGCGGGCGCGGGGATGGTGCTCCGGGTCGTCGCCAGGCGTGACGTGCTTGGGGTTGTCGGCGGCGTTGCCGAGGCCGGGGATGCGCATCGACGGAGGTATCCTTATCGGCCGACTCGGAGGTTCTCTTGGTAGGCCTCGTCCTCGCGACCGGGCTTGGCCTCGGCGGCCTCCCAAGGGTCGCGGCGGTCGAAATCCATGCGCACGTAGCCACGCGGGCTGGCCGGCCCGCCCCAGCCTATCTCGTTCCAGGCCGTGGGGTGGGCGTAGTACGCCTTCACCACGTCGGCGAGGATGCGCTGGTGGAAGAACAGCTTCGAAGGCATGCCCTCCCAGACCGCACCGGTCAGGTCACCCTTCTCGGCAAGCTTCAACAGCTCGTCCTGCGCCCAGGCGCCGAGCTCGTGGAAGCGTGCCCCGAACCGTGACTGTGCCTCGCTATCAAGGGCCCGCAATCCCAGGCGCCATGCCTCGCGCTCCTCCGGCAGTTCGGCGTTGCGGTAGCCGTCGCGGGTATCGGTCGCGAGCTTATGGTCCACGAGGGCGGCCACCGGAACCGGATCCCCCCGGTCGGCGGGTTGCGGCACGATCCGCTCGGCCAGCGCCGTCAGCGTCGACCATTCCACCTCGTCGAAGAAGCGGCGCGTCTCCGGCCCGATGGCGAGCCGCTCCTCCAAAACCTCGCGGGTCTTGGCGTTCCAGGACGGGCCGTCGCGCTTCGCGAGCACGTCGTAGCCCGGATATAGGTCCAGTCTTGAACGCATGGGATCCTTCGAGGTCAGAAGCGGAAGCGGCTGCGTTCGATGAGTTCGAGGGCGGCGAGCCCCCCGAGCGCCACCCCGGAGAAGGAGGGCGGGGCCGGCAGCGGCGGCCCGTCGATGAGGTTCTGGCGCCAATTGGCCCAACCGCCCATCATCCGGGCGACGCCGTAGGCGTGGAAGGCGACGCCGCCGACGCCCATCGCCGAGATGGCCCACATCCCCCATTTGGCGGTCGCTTGGCTCGTCCCTACCGGTTTAGCCGCGGCGCGAACCAGCAGGGCGGCGGCGAGCGGCGGCAGGGAGACGGGGATGTACATGGCCGGGTTCTGGAAGGCGCCGCGGAAGTGCAGTAGCCCAGCCTCCAGGGTCGTGCCGACGAGCATGCCCGCCGTGGCAAGCGCAAGTGCCGGCCCGGCCGGAAGACCGGCGAGCTGGGGCGCGTCGGGGTCAGCGTCGCGCACGCGTTCGGCGACGACGCCGAGTATGCCGGCGAGCGTCAGTGCCATCGGCGCGCCGATGGGGGCGGAATAGAACAGATTCTGGAAGGAGTAGCTGCCCTCGCGCTTGCCGACGTTGTAGGCGTGGAAGCCGAAGCCGATCAGCCCTGTCAGGCCGGCGAGCGCCTGCACCGCGTGCCGGACGCGGGAGCTGCCGGGATCGGTGTCGCCGGCCCCGTGCAGGGACGCCGCGAGGGTGACGCTGGACACGATGATCGGCGTGTACATCGCCCGGTTGAAGAATTGGCCACGGTAATGCTCGAGGCCGGAGTCGAACAGCACCGAGGCGGCGAGCATCGACGAGGCGTGGTTGAGGCGTTGCGCGGCGCTCGCCGTCACCGCGCTCCCGCGCGGCGCATAGCTGCGTCCCTCCGAGGCGGCCGGGTCGAGGCGCTTCGAGCGGCCGGAGGCGAACCACGTCAGCAGACCGGCTCCGACAGCGGCTGCGGCGAGGACCACCACCGGGTGCACCGCCGCTTCGACCCGCGCGGGAGCGACGCGTCGTTTCAGGGCAGGTCCGGATGATCCCGGCGCGCCGCGGTGGCGTTCCGGCGGGCGGGGGCCGCGGTCAGACAACGTAGGCATCGGCGTCCCGGGTCTTGAGGATAAGGCCGTGGCCCGGCCGGGTCAGGTCGGGGGTGATCGCCCCGTCCCGGGGTACGGGTACCCCGTCGAACAGCATCCGCTCGATGCGGACGTGGTCGTGAAACCATTCGAGGTGCCGGAACCGCGGCGCCGCCAGAGCGACGGGCAGGTGCAGGGCCGGTGCGCAATGACCTGAGAGGTCAATGTGCGCCGCCTCGCACAGGCCCACCATCTTGAGGAACCCGCTGTAGCCGCCGCACCGTGTCACGTCCGCCTGCGCGACGTCGACCGCGCCAGTCCCGAGCAGGCCGCGCAGGTCGTCCAGGGTATAGGCGTACTCGCCCGCGGCGATCTCCATGCCGGCGGGCGCCGCCGCGCGGACGGCGGCCATCCCGGCGGGATCGTCGCTCGTCACCGGCTCCTCGAACCACGTGACGCCGAACTGCTCCGCCACCTGCGCGGTGCCGATGGCGCGTTTCGGGGTAAAGGCGCCGTTGGCGTCGATGAACAAGTGTGCTGCGCCGATCGCCGCCTTGGCGGCCGCCATACGGGCCGGATCGCGTTCGGGCTGGCTGCCGATCTTCATCTTCACGGCTCGGCAACCGTCGCGTTCGACCCAGCCGGCGAGCTGCTCGCGCAACTGTCGGTCGTCGTAGCTGGTGAAGCCGCCGCTGCCGTATATCTCCGCGCGCTCCTGCGCCTGGCCGAACAGGCGGGCAAGTGGCAGCCCGAGAAGGCGGGCCTTCAGGTCCCACAGAGCGGTGTCGAGGACCGAGATCGCATTGGCGGCGAGCCCGGAGCGACCGAGGTTGCGCACCGCCCCCCACAGCACCGCGTTCGCCCGCGGGATGTCGAAGGCAGAGAGCCCCGAAAGCCGGGTCGCCAACGTCTTCGTAATAAGCTGCGCGACGCTGGCATCGGTGTAGCTGTAGCCAAGGCCGGTCTCGCCCCCAGCCTCGGCCTCCGCAACTACGACGGTTGTCTTGTCCCAGGCGAAGGTACCGTCCGCCTCCGGTGCATCAGTGGGAACGGTGTAGGCTCGCGCCCGCACTGTTCCAATCCTCGGATCGTCATGCATGCCGTGGAAGCCGTCCTACTTGCTGCCGGGTAGGACGGAACTCAGCACCTGACGCGCGGTGTCGACAAGGAGGTGACGCTCCTTCGGGTCACCCTTGCCGAGCATCGACATGAAGTTCTGCACCTGCTGGAAAGTGAAGAATGGCGGCAGCGGCGGCACCTCGGGGTCGGTCTTCACCTCCAGCACCACCGGCACGGGGCTAGCGAGGGCCTCGTCCCAAGCCGCCCCCATGCGCTGGGGATCGTCGACGTAGATGCCCTTCAGGCCGATCAGCTCTGCAAACTTGTGGTAGGGCACGTTCGGGATGGTCTGGCTCGCCTCGAACTTCGGGTTGCCCTCCATCACCCGCTGCTCCCAGGTGACCTGGTTCAGATCCTCGTTGTTGAACACGCAGCAGATCCAGGTCTTGTTCGACCAGCGGTGCATGTACTTCGACACCGTGATCAATTCGGCCATGTTGTTCATCTGCATGGCGCCATCGCCGACGAGCGCAATCACCGGACGGTCTGGATGGGCCACCTTGGCGGCGATGGCGTAGGGGACCGCGGCACCCATGGAGGCGAGACCGCCGGAGAGCGAGCACATCTGGCCGCGGCGCATCTTGAGGTCGCGGGCGAACCAGTTGGCGCAGGAGCCGGAATCCGAGGTGATGATCGCCCGCTCGGGCATGCGCGGCGACAGTTCCCAGGTGACGCGCTGCGGGTTGACCGGATTGGCCTTGGCCATGGCCCGGTCCTCAGCTTCCTTCCACCAGGACACCATCCCCTTCTCGATGCCGGTGCGCCAGGAGCCGCCCTCCTTCTTCTGCTCCAGCAGCGGCAGCAGGGCGCGCAAGGTCTCGGCGGATTCCCCGCACAGCGGCACCTCCATCGGATACCGCAGCGACAGCATCTCCGGCGCGATGTCGATCTGTACCCCGCGGGCCTGACCCTCCATCGGAAGGAACTCGGCCCAGGGAAAACCGGAGCCGATCATGAGGAGGGTGTCGCAATCCTCCATCATGTCGGAGGACGGCTTGGACCCGAGCAGGCCGATGGTTCCGGTCACGAAAGGCAGGTCGTCCGGCAGCGCCGCCTTGCCGAGCAGCGCCTTGGCGACCCCGGCCTGCAGCTTGTTGGCGACCGCAATCACCTCATCGGTGGCATGCAGAGCGCCTGCCCCGACCAGGATCGCGACCTTCTTGCCGGCGTTCAGCACGTCGGCGGCGCGGCGCAGGTCGGTATCGAACGGCACGACCTTCGGGGCGGTGTAGCCCACGCCCGAGAAGGTGTTGCCGTGCTTGCGCACGGGCGCCTCGTAGGGAACGTCCTGCAGGTCGTTGGGCAGGATGATCGCCGACACCTTCCGCTCCGCCTTGGCGATGCGCATGGCGCGGTCGACGATGTGACGGACCTGAGCCGGCGAGGAAGCCTGCTGCACGTAGGCGGCGACGTCCTTGAAGACGCTCGTGAGGTCGAATTCCTGCTGGTAGTGGGCGCCGTTGACGTTGCGCGCCTGCTGCCCGCAGATGGCGAGAAGCGGGACGTGGTCGAGATGTGCGTCGTACATGCCGGTGAGCAGGTGCGTCGCGCCGGGACCGGACGTGGCCATGCAGACGCCGACCTCACCGGTGAACTTGGCGTAGGAGGCCGCCATGAACGCCGCCATCTCCTCGTGACGCACCTGGATGAACTCGAACGGCAGGTCGTTGCGCTGGAGGGCACCGAGCAGGCCGTTGATGCCGTCGCCGGGATAGCCGAAAATCTTCTTCACCCCCCACTCGGCCAGGCGTTTCCAGAAGAAGTCGGCGACGGAATCAGCCATGTCCTGTCCTCGGGGCGTGCAGCGACGGCCGTTCGAATGCCGGCGTATGCAGGGGATTTCCTAGTCGGGGCGGGATGTGTCGCGACGAGACGCGATCGTGTCCGGCTAACCGCACATGGAGTGCACGGTTCCTGACCGCATTGCGCGCAATCTAACGATACCGTGAGCTCATCCGGCGGCCCCGGCACCGAGATCGAGCGCATAGAGATGCGCCTTGGAGGTGATGAACACCCGACGCTCGCCCGGGGCGAAGCAGAGATTGGAGCACACCTGCGGCGTCGGGATCAGGCCGAGCCGGTGCCCGTCGGCGGAGTAGACCTGAACTCCCGCCTCGGAGCTCGACCAAACCCAGCCGCGACTGTCGACGCGGAAGCCGTCGGGCACGCCGGGTTCGACCTCGGCGAAGATCCGCCGTTCGCCCAGGCTTCGGTCATCCAGAACCGGATAGGCGTAGATCGTGTGCCCGTCGCCCCCCTCCGTGCGGGAGGTGTCGCTGACGTAGAGGGTCCGCCCGTCCGGTGCGAAGGCCAGCCCGTTCGGCTGTCCGAGGTCGGCCATGCGCCTGACGGAGCCATCCCTTGGATCGAAGCGATATACGCTGTGGTGGCCGAGATCGGACTCCGCCAACGCACCCTGCTTGGGCAGTCGGAGGCCGTAGGCTGGATCGGTGAACCACAAGGCACCGTCGGCGGCGCAGACGACGTCGTTCGGGGCGTTGAAGCGGCGGCCTCCGTAGGTCTCGACCAGGGCCTCGTAGCGCCCGCCGGGGGTGGTTCGGGACAGGCGGCGGTTGCCGTGCTCGCAATGGACGAGGTTGCCGTCCCGGTCGACCGTGTTGCCGTTGATGAACGGCGTGGCGTCGATGACGACCCGCACGCAGCCGTCCGCGTGCCAGCCGAGCACCCGGCGACCTTCGACGTCCGACCACACCAGGATGTCCCGGGCGGCCCACCATGTCGGCCCCTCGGCGAAGATAGCCTGGTCGTAGAGCGAGAGGAGGCGGGCATGGTGGGGCACCGCCGCGGCGAAGCGCGGATCGGACGCGCGCGGCGGGTCGACGTGCGGGACAGGCTCGGCCGGCCCCGCATGGCGAAGCACGTCAGACATGGCGCTCGTCTCCTCGGCAAGGGTGGTCGAAGCGCGGACATTCCCCGTCCGGTGGCGCTTGGCGAGGCCTCGCAGCCGCCTTGCGTTCACGGGTCTATGCGATCGTGCTGGACGGGACGGACTCTCAGCCGCCGCCGCGATCGACGACGGGGCCGCACAGGCTCAGCGCGGTGTTCACCACACCGAGATGCGTCAGGGCCTGCGGAAAGTTCCCGGCGAGGCATCGCCCGGGTACGTCGTACTCCTCAGAGAGGAGCCCGACGTCGTTGGCCACGCCGAGCACCCGTTCGAGGTAGTCCTCGGCCAATTCGGGGCGGCCCTGGAGCCGCAGGCAATCGGCCATCCACAATGAGCAGGGCAGGAATGCCCCCTCGTCCTCTCCGTCTCCCTTTGCCCGCATGCGGCGGATCAGGCCGTCTTGATCGAGGTCGCTTCTTATCCGCTCGATCGTCGCAGCCATTCTGGGCTCGGTGGCTTCCAGGAAACCGACGAGCGGGAGCAACAGGAGGCTCGCATCGAGATCGTGGCTGCCATAACTCTGCGTGAAGGTCTCGAGACCTGGGTTCCAGCCCTCGCGGCAGACCTCGGCGTGAACCTTGTCACGGCATTCTGACAGCGTCGCGCGCAACTCCCCGGGCAGGTCGCAGTGCCGCAGGACCCGGTCGAAGCCGACCCAGCACATCGCCTTGGAATAGGTGTAACGCTTCGGCTCGCCGCGCGACTCCCATATGCCCGCGTCGCGGTCCTGCCAGACCTGGGCGAGGTGTTCGGCAAGGCGCCGCTCGACGACGCATTGATGGTCGGTGGCCGCGATGCCGACCCGGCGTGCCAGCGCGAGCGTGTCGAGGACTTCGCCGTAGACGTCGAGCTGCTTCTGCGTCGAAGCGGCGTTGCCGACGCGTACGGGACGCGCCTCCCGGTAGCCCGGCAGCGCGTCGACGGTCCATTCCGACAAGTGCCTCGACCCGTCGACGCGGTACATGATCCGGAGAGACCCAGGATCATCGGCGATAGCTCGAAGCAGCCAATCGCGCCAGGCCGTCGCCTCGGCCTTGAAGCCGGCGTTGAGGAAGGCGCCGAGCGTGAAGGTCGAATCCCGCAGCCAGGCGTAGCGATAATCCCAATTCATGCCGCCCGCCGGTACCTCGGGCAGGCTTGCGGTCGGCGCAGCGACCAGCCCGCCCCACCGCGCGTGCGTCAGGGCCTTCAGAGTCAGGAGTGAGCGCTTGACGGCGGCGGCCCACCGGGTGCGCGTGGGGTCGAAGCCTGAGATCCAGCGCTCCCAGTGCGCCTGCGTCGCCCCGAGCACGGCATCGACGTCGAGATGCGGGGCGTCGTTATCCCAGGCGTCGGTCCGCGCGAGGACGAACGTGTGCCGTTCGCCCTCGCGCAGCCTGAACGCTGCCTTCGCCCCGCCGTCCTTGACGCCGACAGGTACGCTGGCGCGGAGGGTGAGGCGGTGCCGTCCTGCCACCGCGACCGCGCCGTCGGCACTCGTTTCCCACCGCGGCGCTAGCGCGCCGTAATCGAAGCGTGGGTCCACGTCGCAGTCCATCTCGACGGCGCCGGACAATCCCTCCACGATGCGGACCACCGCCGAGAGCGTCTCGCGGATGGGCATGAAATCCGTGATCCGGACCGTTCCGTCGGCGGTTCTCATCCGGGTCTCGAGGATCATCGTATCGCCGCGATACCGACGCGAGACGTCGATGACCGGCGCTCGAGGTGCGATCGACCAACGACCGTTGTCATCGGTTCCGAGGAGCGCGCAGAAACATGCGTCGTCATCGAAATCCGGCCAGCACAGCCAATCGATCGAGCCGTCCCGTCCGACCAGCGCGGCGGTCTCGCCGTCACCGATAAGCGCATAACTTTCGATGGGTTTGCTCAACGCTCATTTCCTTCGGCCGACCGGTGCCCTGCTGGCATCGCCGTTTCCTCGTTGTCGTGCAGAATGTGGAGGGATCGGCCGCTAGCCGAGCCGCTCCGCGATGTGGTCGGCGACCCGCAATGCGTTTGCGATGATTGTGAGCGTCGGGTTCACCGCGCCGATCGACGGGAAGAAGCTCGCGTCGGTGACGTAGAGGTTGTCGAGCTCGTGGGCCTTGCAGGCGAGGTCGAGCACGGACGATCTCGGATCGGCGCCGAACCGGAGCGTCCCGGCCTGGTGGGCCGTGCCGCTGAGGGGGATGTTCTTGCCGAGGTAGAGCGAGCGCTCGAACAGGTAGGTGTAGGCGCCGCCCGGCCGCAGCAGGTCGGAGAGCTTGGCGCGCAGCCGCTGGTGCGCTTCGCGGTTGTTCTCCTCGATGTCGAGGGTCACGCGCCCGTCCTGTCCCAGCATCACCCGATTGTCGGGATGCGGCAGGTCCTCGCTCTGCAGCCAGAAGTCCATGGAATGACGTGCGACCATGTCGAACGGGGCGTTCGGCAGGAAGCCCGTCCATTTTGGGAATTCCTCGCCGCGGATCTGATCCGGGTGCGTCTTCGCGCACATCTGAATCAGGCCCATCGGGTACTCCCAATCCTTCGACTCGAAGTAGAAATCCGATACGGCGAGGGTTTTCTGAAAGACCGTGTCGTTTACATCCTTCGAGAGGGCCATGAGCACGGACATGTTGTGGCGCATGTAGTTGCGCCCGACCTGATCCGACGCGTTGGCGAGGCCGTTGGGATGGGCGGCGTTGGCGGAGCGCAGGAACAGCAGCGCCGAGGACAGGGCTCCGCAGGCGACGACGACGATGTCGGCGGTATAGCGTTCCTCCCGGCTCTCCCGGATCACGCGAACCCCGGTCACCGTGCGGCCGGCCGGGTCGGTCTCGAGCCGCGAGACGTAGGCGTTGACGAGAAGCGTGACGTTGCCGTGCTTGGCGAGCGTCGGATCGACGGTCATCACCTGGGCGTCGGCCTTCCCGTTCAGCAGGCAGGGGAAACCGTCGAATGCGTCGCAGCGGATGCAGATGCTGGTCGGCGTCGGCCTTCCGTCGCGCTCGTCCAGCTTGATCCCGAGGGGCAGGTGGAATGGCTTCAGCCCTTCGCGCGCCCAGTCGTCGGACAGTTTCTGGATGCGCGGCTCGTGAGTGACGGCCGGATGATCGTAGGGACCGCTCGACCACGGCTCGGTCGGATCCTCGCCTCGGGTGCCGTGAACGGCGAAGAGCTTTTCGGCCTGGGCGTAGTATGGCTCGAACTCGGCGTATGAGACCGGCCATGCCGGTGAGACCCCATCGACGTGGCGTACCTCGCCGAAGTCCCGCTCGCGTAGGCGGAACAGCGCGGCGCCATAGACCTTCGAATTGCCGCCGACGTAGTAGTGCAGCGCCGGGCTGAACGACTGGCCGTCACGACCGTACCACGTCTCCTTCGCCTGATAGGCCCCGTCGACGAAGACGGTCTTGGCCGACCAGTTGTCCTGCGAGCGCGGCAGGTAGTCGCCGCGTTCCAACAGCAGGATGCGCTTGCCGGTCTCGGCGAGCCGTGCCGTCAGCGAGCCGCCGCCCGGGCCGGAGCCTATGACGATGACGTCGTAATGGTCCTGCAGCATCGGCCTGCCTCGCACTGCGGTACGGTAGAAGGATAGCGCTCGCCCAACAGGGGAGGGCACTCGGCGTTCCGGATCATACGTTCACGGGATCGTGCCCGTTGCAGTGAAGCTAGTTCGCAGTTTCACCACGGTTCTTGGGAAACCGAGGTGTGGCGGTGACGTTGAGGACGTGCATTCCTCGACGAAAACTCCCAATCGCGAGCAACTTATGTCCGCTGTCACGGTCTCTATATGATCTGGATCAACCTGGTGGCCGTCCCGCTCGCGGCGAAAATTCTTCTCGTCTGCATGTTTCCGTTGAGCGCCTACGATAAGATCGTCCACTGGGGTGAGGCGATGGGTCAGGCGAAATCGGGCCCGCTGCCGTTTCCAGCCCTGCTGCTCTGTCTCGGCATCGCGGTGGAGGGGGCTACGCCAGTGCTGATCGTGCTCGGGCGGTGGGACCGCGCGGCGGCGCTCGTGCTGGCCGGGTTCTGCGTAATTACGGCATTGACGTACCACCAGTTCTGGAAGTTCCCGCGTTTCTGGTCGAGGAACGGCGAGGGCCGGACGCATCTCTGGGACTTTCTCAAGAACTTCGGTCTCGTCGGCGGTCTTCTGCTTGTCGTGATCGGCGGAAGCTATGCGCCTGTCTCGCTTGTGGCAGAGCAGCCCTTCGCCAGCGGACCCGCCACCTTGGACCCCGGCGAACGCTGAGGGATTCTTGCGCATATCCGATCGACTCGCCCTTCGGGCGCCGACGACGCTCGATCGGGACATATGCAACACGGCGACATCGCGTGCCGCCGAGTGCGGCACGAGGGCACCGCGTTCATGTTCGAGCGCGTCCCCTGGATGGCTCAGCAAGGGGATGAGCCGGTCGTCTTCCGGGAGGCGAAGGCTCGCTCAGTCGCTCAGGTCGACCGCCAAAAGGTAGGACTGCGCGGCGATGAACAACCGGCGCCGTTTGGGGCCGCCGAAGCAGCAGTTCGAGGGCGTGGCGGGCATCGGGATGAAACCGAGACGAACGCCATCCGACGCGTAGACGTGGATGCCGTCGCCGGCAGTCGTCCAAACCCACCCCCTCTCATCGACCGCGAACCCGTCCGGATAGCCATGGTCGGTGCGGCAGAACAGGCGTCGGTCTGAGAGGCTGCCGTCGGCGTCGACGGCGAACGCCTGGATCTCGTGTGTGTCGCGCTGGTGGCCGCCGATGATCTCGCCGAGGGACCGCGCCGTGTCGGACACGTAGAGCGTGCGCCCGTCGGGCGAGAAGAACAGGCCGTTCGGCTGCTCGAAGTCGGCCATGCGCCGCAACGCGCCGTCGCGGGGATCGAAGCGGTAGACGCTGCGATGGTCGAGTTCGGGATCGACGAGGCTGCCCTGGTTAGGCATGAGGATGCCGAAGGTTGGATCCGTGAACCAGATCGTGCCATCTCGCGCCACGGTCACGTCGTTGGGCGAGTTCAGGCGCTTGCCCTGGTAGTGGGTGACGATCGGTTCCGGCGCCCCGTCGGCATTCGAGCGGCTGATGCAGCGCCGGCCATGCTCGCAATGGACGAGGCGTTGCTCGGCATCGACGGCATTGCCGTTCATGAACTGCGTGTTGTCGATGGCGACCTCGACATGACCATCCGGATACCACGCGAGGAGGCGCCGGTTCGGCACGTCGGACCACACCAGGCGGCCGCGCGACGCATCCCAGACCGTGCCCTCGCCGTGCAGGGTGAACTGATAGAGGACCGACGGCACCTCATCGGGGGACAGGACCTCTCCCAGCCTGGGATCGTGCACCTCGATCCCTGTGAAGCCGTCGAGCTTCAGGGGCGAGCCCGGCTCGCGCAGAAGCCGGCCCGGCGACAAATCGGTTGTCTTCGACATCACGCTTCCCGCAACCCTGTCAGCCACGCGTCGCGTGCCATGCGCATTGAACCCGAGCGCGCCCTCAATGGTTCGGTGCCCATTCGGATGCGTGGCCTTGAGACTCCTGGTCAAGCGGTCGCCCCGGCCGGGGCAAGCCCGTGGCTCCCGAGGCCTCGACGCGCGAGTTCGCGGGGGGAAGGTGCCGGTGCCCGTCCGGCCAATCTGAACGGATTCGGGCCGATTAATGCGGTAATCGGCGCATCTGCGCAGGAGGGCAGCAGCGCCGGCGGGACATGAAAATCGTCCGCCCGACGAACTCGGTACGCGCGGATCCGTTTCCGGAAGCTGCCTGCTCCAGCAGGCTCCCGATACCGAGGATCGTTCCATGGATGAGACCACTCTCCGCTTGCGGGCCCGCGTGACCATTCTGGAGCAGCTGACCGTTCGCCTGTTCGCGATCCTGGGCACCCAGCATGCGAACGAGGTCAGGGCGGTGGTAACCAATCTCGATCAGGTCGTGAAAACCGCGAAAGGGTCCGATCTGTTCGGGGCGGATCTCACTGCGGAGGACAGGGCCGATCTGTTCAACAAGATCACGAACGAATGGGCCTGGATCCGCGCCCAGATCCTGGACCCGATGAAATGACAGTTCAGTGTTGGTCCCGTGCCGAACGACCGGCCCCTCTCCGGGCCGCCCATGCTGCGCTCAGGCCTGTCCGTCGCCGGCGAGCAGGCGTTGCGCGATCTGAGTGAACGCCCATCCGCTGCCGCGCCGCTCCAGCGCCCAGACGAGGTCGTACCGGTCGTTCGGCCATTCCGACGGGACTGGCGGAGCATCGGGCAACGCCGCAACACAGGCCGGGATTTTTGAATGCTCCCAGACCACCAGCACGGTCCCGTGGCGGGTCATGACCTCGGACATCAGCGCGTCGGTCTCGGGTTTGGTGAAGCGTTCGTCGTAGGCGACCGATCCCCCGTCGCGCAGGACAGCGTGCAGGGGGGCGACGGTTTGCTGCGGCCTGCGGCTCTCGCTGCCGGGTGCGACCGCCGAGGTGAAGATCGCGCCGGGGGTGGGGACCGGCGCATCCGCGGAGTGGAAGAAGGGAATCAGTGCACCGGCGCGCTGCCAACCGCGCACGGTGAGGCTATGCCGGTCGGCCGGCCGTCGCCGTCGATCCCGGGCTCGTCGTGCTGCTCGGCGTGGCGGATGATGAAGATGCGATCGGGGCCCATAGGGTTCTTTGCGGCCTGCCCGTCGGCCTGTCCATGGGCTCCTATGGCGGAACGCCCCGGTCTAGGATTCATTCACCCGGGGCATTTCAGCCCAATCCCGGGCCTGCACGCTTCAGGGGGCAAGGCGTCCTCGATCGTGATCCGGAGGGACCTCGAGGACGGCTGTCTCACGCACGAGCGCCTGTTTGACGAAGGTTCGAAGCGCGAACACCGCCACGAACATCAGGATCGCCTGCCAACTGCGCAGCTCGATCGTCTTCAGCAGGGTCGCGGCCGTCTTGAAGCCGAGCGCCGCCACGATGCCGTCTGCGACCGTGAGGCGTGCCGAGACGATGCTACGGCGGCTTCCAAACCCCGCGGCGAGCCGTAGCAGACCCCGCGCGCAGCCGAACACCACGAGAAGGCCGCCGCCGAACTCGATCAGCGTCGCCAGGGTCCGGATCCAGGCATCGAGCTGCGGCATGGGCACGGCGCCTCAGCCCGGATCTGCAGCCGGGCCGGCGGCGGGTCGCCGCTCCGCCTTGTCGATTTCCTGCTGGAGAAAGTAGTTCAAGACCGTCCGGATCGCCGCTATGGCTGCGAGCTGCCCGATCTCCGACCAAGTCGGCGCCACGGCGGTGCGCAGGATGTCCGCCCCCAATTCGAACTCGAGCGCCACGGCGAGCCACCGGCCCAGCCTGAGCCGGACCTGCTCCTTGGCCGCCTGCGGGCCTTCTCCGGTCCGGCGCGCGGCCAATCCTGGCACGAACAGCAGCAAGGCGGACAGAACCGCCTCGATGGTGGCGAGCCCGATGATCAACGCGGCGGCCGCCTCGGTTCCGACTGCGAGCCAAAGCGTGAAGGCCTTGATCGTTTCTTCCATCTCGCACCTGTTCGCCGGGCGGGCGGGCGCCGGAACGGTGTGCGCCGCCGGATCGGAGCGGGATTGGTCCGCAGCCGAAGATCCCGTGATGAGCGGCCGAACGGGTTCTGCAAGATGTGTTTGCCGGTTTTGCGGCAAGACCATGCGCATCACAAAGGACTCGAGCGGACGAAGAATTGGCCGGCGAACGCAGGTCGGCCCGGGCCGAGCGCCGCAGGCCCGTCGCGGAACGTTCCCAATGTGCGATGGCGTCGCTAACGGCTATGGCAAGCCCCGGCTGCAGGTGCGAGGCTGCGGCCCGTTCGGGCCAGTGCCAATGCTCCCAGGCCAGCGGGACGCCGCCTTGGCCCCGCGCCGAACGGCGCGCCCCGTCCAAGCCGCGACTTTGGTCCGGTCGACCGGCTCGGCGCAAAGCGCCGCGAAGTCGGTGGCAGGGTTACCCGGCAGGAACCTGGGCCGTTGGCCGGAGCCGGGCTGTCGGACAGCATCGGGCGGAATGGACGCCGCGAGGGCGGTGTAGGTCATTCCATCACCACGCTCGCCCGAGAACGGTACGCCACGGTTGGTGTCCGACTTGCGGGAAATAGCCATCAGCATGTCGACCCGCGACGTGCCTGGAACAGGCTCGACGGCGGCGATGAGAAGAAGAGCCCCGATCAGACGATCGACGTAGGCCGGAAGACCCAAGACCAGCCAACGCGGTCGAAGTCATGCGCGAGTTCCGTAAGGTCGATACCGACACTCGCGCCACCAACTCACGTTCCGAAAAGGCGGCGATACGCAACGGCTCGCGAGTCGTCAGGGCATGGGCCGCCTACCGGGCGATTGCGACATCGGGTGGGCCCGGAACCATCAGTTGCCGTAGGTGGACGCAAGAACGACGCGGACCTGCTTGACCGGGGCAGCTTCGGTGCGCGACGGGGCGGCCTCGTCCTTGTTCTCTGCCGGGGTCCGGCGGCCTCATACTCGCTCGAGTGCTCTCGCTGCATGAAATTCCAGCGACGGTCGTAGAGGCGGATGCCTCTCCAATGGCCCGCCCGCCGAGCGGGATGCTCGACATCCATGAGCAGGACGGTCAACCGCTCCGAAGGCTGCTGACCTCACGGAGGCGTTTCAGGCCCCGATTCTCGAAGGGCGACAGGCAATGCGGTTCATAGATCCGGGCTGAACCGTTCTCCCCGACAAACCTGATGACGGCACCGGTGGACGCCCCGAAGTACAGCGAGGCGAGTTGCGGCAGATGCTGCTCGACGCGCTGCCGGCCGGAACCGTTCAGTGGGGCCACAAGCTCGCGGGCGTGCGGTCCCTCGGCGACGGCCGGCACAAGGGGAGCTTCGCCAATGGCAGCACGGTCGTCACGGCCCTGCTCGTCGGTGCCGACGGTGCGTGGTCGTGGGTCCGTCTGCTCCTCTCGGCCACCAAACCGATTTCTATCAGCATGTCCGTCCTGGAGACCTATCTCTTCCACGCCGATACGCGCCATCCGAGGACGGCCGAGGCGGTCGGAGGTGGTTTCATGGGCGCGCTCGCGCCGGGCAAGGCCATCATGGCGCATCGTGAGAGGGGGACACCCTTCATGCCTATATCCTACTTTCCGCGCTCCCAGAGTGGGCGGCTCCGACACAATCGATCCTACCGCGCGGATCGCGCAGCATTTCGATGGCTGGGCGCCTGAGCTGACAGCACTAATCACCGAAAGCGACACGGCGCCGGTTCTGCGGGCTCTGCACAGTCTGCCCGTTCCACATCGATGGGATCGAGTTTCGGGCGTGCCTAAGCGGCAACGCGGCACATCTGACAGCTCCCACCGGTGAAGGCGCCAATCTCGCCCTGTTCGATGGCGCTGAACTCGGCCGGGCTCTGGCGGCGCGATCCAACGATGTCGAGGATGCTCTCGTTGTGTTCGAAGAAGCTATGTTCCGCCGGAGTGCCGGATCTGCCGCCGAAGGTGCCGCCTTCTACGACATACTATCGGGCGAAGATCCGGCACGCGACTTGATCGCGATGATTGCGGAAGAAGCATGATTTGGTTCGCAGTTCCCCCCGTCCATCTCGCCCGCTTCGTAGTTCAGGCGGATGTCTGCTTTCCTGCAGTCCAGGCCCCGAAACAGCCATTCCGCTTTCGGCCAGTTTCAGCCTCCCCTGGGCGCCCATGAACGTCTGGGAAGGGTGGTTTTTAGCCTGTCTGCTTCCGGGTGCAGAAAACAAATAAGCGGACGTCCGGCGTGCGGCAGAAGCGAGCCGAAAGCGGCTTGTTTGCTTCGGAGCTCAGAGTACAGGTAAATAGACGCACAATGCTCTCCCCGATAGCCACAAGGCCGCAGGCCGGAATAGCCCGGCGCGAACCTCGGCAGGGTCGGACCACATCGCCCAGGGGTGGAACTCCCGGTCGATAAGGTGCATTGGACCCGCCGTGTCGGGCGCACCAGACGCCGATACCTGCCGGCGTGCCCGGGCCTGCAAGTTCCCCAGGCTCGCACGCACGGTGCCGGCCCGATCCGCGCGAAAGGTCGTGCCCGTGCCGAACTCCCGGCAGCCGCTGCAGTCGAAGGCTGCGGCCAACACGCCCCTGGTAAGCCTGCGGCGCGGGAGCGGGCAGCTCTTCGAAACCGAGCGCCGCCTCAATGCGGTCCTGAACAACGCCTCCGTTTCGATCTTCCTGATGGATGACCGGCAGCATTGCATCTACATGAACCGGGCCGCCGAGGCGCTCACCGGCTGGATGCTCCCCGAGGTCCTGGCCCGCGACTGCCCGCTGCACGACATCGTGCATCACACCTACCCGGACGGCCGGCCGTTCCCCCTGGAGGAATGCGCCATCGACCGCGCCTTCCCCGAGAACAACCAGGAGCGGGGCGAGGAGATATTCGTCCACAGGGACGGGCATTTCTTTCCGGTCGGCTTCACCGCCAGCCCGATCCGCGACGACGAGGCCAACATCATCGGCACGATCATCGAGGTGCGGGACATCAGCGAGGAGAAGGCGGCCGCCGAGCGCCAGCGCCTGCTGATCAATGAACTGAACCACCGGGTGAAGAACACCCTGGCCACGGTGCAATCGATCGCCGCGCAGACATTCCGCGGGCAGACGGACCAGGCAGTGCGGTCCGTGTTCGACGCCCGCATGGCCGCCCTGTCGAACGCCCACAACGTGCTGGTCGAGGACAACTGGGAGGGCGCCAGCCTGCTGCAGGTGATCGAGCGGGCGCTCGCCCCCCACCTATTGGCGGAGGTCGACGTTAACCGTTTCCGGCTAGAAGGGCCGGACGCGCGATTGCATCCCAAGGTGGCGGTGACGTTGGCGATGGCGCTGCACGAGTTGATGACCAACGCCGCCAAGTACGGGGTCCTCTCGGTTCCCGAGGGGCAGGTCGCGGTGACGTGGTCCCTGCGGGATATAGACGAGGGCCGGCAGCAGCTCGACCTGTCGTGGGAAGAGTGCGGCGGACCGCAGGTCACGCCGCCGACCCGCAAGGGGTTCGGTTCCCGCCTAATCGAGCGGCAGTTGCCCATGGAGTTCGACGGCAGCGCCGTGATCACCTACGCCCCATCCGGCGTCACCTGCCGGCTCGAGATCCCGCTGACCACGTTGGAGTGGGTCGGCCAGGAAACCGTCGAGGGGGTGCACGCTCCATGACGGTGCTGGCCGGACGCCGCGTGCTGCTGGTCGAGGACGAGAGCCTCGTTGCTATGCTCGCGGAGGACATGCTGCTCGACCTCGGCTGCGAGGTGGCTGTCGCCATGCGGCTCGGCAAGGCGCTCGACCTAGTCCGGTCCGAGGCCTTCGACTTGGCCGTGCTGGACGTGAACCTGGGCGACGCGCGGAGCTATCCGGTCGCCGACCTACTCTTCGAGGGTGGCACCCCGTTTCTATTCGCGACCGGCTACGGCCAGCAGGGACTTGAGGGGAACTACCGGGGCGTCCCGGTTCTGCAGAAGCCCTACCAGGCCGGGCCGCTGGAGCACGTGTTGGTCCGCCTGCTGACCGATGGGATGCCCCTGCGCGAAGGTGGCCGGGACCTGCCGCCGCCATGCCGGTGCCAGGACACGCAGGCTGGCGGCAATCGGTTCCGCGCCGATCAGGTTCGCTGAGGACGCACAAGAAGGTGGTGCCCCCACAGGTTGACGCCTTCGGCCGCTGTCGCGAAGGAGCGTGACCGAGGCGCCGGCCGGGTCCTTCCTTGAGGACGTCCGGCCGCGTGCCGGCTTACCGAAGCGTCGGGGACTCGCCTGGCTGCAAGTGTCGGTCGCCGCCATCGGGACCGCCGGGCGAAACGTAGTCGTTCAAGCGGCCCAGGTGCTCGAAGACGTGCTCGAAAGCAGCGGTGACCGCCTTCTCGAAGCTGCCGTCGCCCTTCCCCTGGGCATCCCTCAAGGCGACGAGCAAGTCGCGGTGCTTCTCGATATCCGTGGACATGACGTTTCCTTTGCCCGGTAATGAGCCCGGGTCGGTGGGAAGCCCCGGCTGCCGGCGTCGGTTCCTGCGTCCGCGGTCGCCCGGCCGGCGGCGCTGGCTCGGCTGCGACCCGCCGAAGATCACGCGGCTCAGCGAGGCCGCAAGGACCCCACCGCGTATCCGTGCCTCGCCGGATGGGCTGGGAAGGCCAGGGACCTCCAGTCGTAATTCAACGGAGGGAACCTCCCCACTGCCCCACCATTGCCGCCCCGACAGAGTGGAGCACAAGCATGGCTACGAGCGGCACCCCGCGTACTCACCAGACCCGGAACGACACCAATTCCAACGCCAAGAGGGTGTCCATAGAGGCCCTGAACGCGCGTCTGGCCGACGGCATCGACCTCGCGCTGGCGATCAAGCAGGCCCATTGGAACCTTAAGGGGCCGCAGTTCATCGGCATCCACTTGATGCTGGACGGTTTCCGCGCCGAGATCAGCGACCTCAACGACAAAGTGGCCGAGCGGGCGGTTCAGCTCGGCGGCACTGCCCTGGGAACGGCGCAGGTCGTGGCGGGATCGACCAAGCTGCCCGCCTACCCGACCGGCATCTACGCCATTGCCGACCACGTCGCCGCGCTGATCGACAGCTATGCCGCCTACGCCAACGCCGTGCGTGAGAATATCGACGAGACGGACGAGGCGGGCGACCCCGGCACGGCGGACCTATTCACAGAGGTGTCCCGCGCCGTCGACAAGCAGCTCTGGTTCCTCGAAGCCCACGTCCAGGAGCCAACGGGCCAGATGCGGGATGGCGACGCCCGCAAGTAGGGATTGGTCTGCACATCCGTACCTACCCGGACGGAGGGGCGCCATGAGTGGCGTCCCTCTCAGTGGTCGTGGCGGCCAAAGCCGCTCAGGCAACCACGAGCTCCATCCGAGAGCGACGAGCTGAAGTCGACAGGCGACGGGCGCCGGTTCCTGCACCCAACCGAGCACCGGATGGTCCAGCTTGCCGGTGTCAGGCCTCGGCTACCGATTGCGCTCCGGGAAGTCGGCTTCCGCTTACCATCTCCGGTCACACGCCCGGGTCAACCCGTTTGGGCCGCCGCGACGGATGGCCCGGAGACGGAGCTGCAACCCGAGCTTCCCGATGACCGAAATCGAGCGTCGGGCGACCGTCCCGACCCTGGACGAAAGACGTCCTCAGGCGCTGCGGGCCTGGTCCGGATGGCGCCCTTCCGCGAACTCCTCGACGATCTTCGTGCAGAAGGCCGGCAGGTCCTTTGGGTTGCGACTGGTGACGAGGCCCTTGTCGACAACCACCTCCGCGTCGACCCATTCCCCGCCCGCGTTGCGGATGTCGGTCTTCACGGTCGGGAACGATGTCAGCTTGCGCCCCTTCACGACGTTGGCTTCGACCAGGGTCCAGGGCTCATGGCAGATGACGCCGACCGGCTTGGCCTGGCGGAAGAAGTCTCGCACGAACTTGACCACGGCCTCGCTGCCGCGGAGCTTGTCGGCCCCGACGCTACCGCCGGGGATGACGAGACCGTCGAAGTCCGAGGCGGACACGCCGTCGATGGCCTTATCGACCGGGTACTTACCGGCGGGGTCGAGGTCGTTGTTGACTGTCTCGGCCTCGCCCGCTTCAAGCCCGACCACGGTGACAGTCGCACCCGCCGCGAGCAGCGCATCCCGCGGCTTGATGAATTCCGGCTCCTCCGTTCCCCGGGGGGCGATCAGGATGGCGATGGTCTTCCCCTGGAGGGTCATGGGTTCTTCCTCTCTGCGTGATGTGGGAATGGACCGGCTCAGGCGGGGATGCTCTCGGGCGAGGCGGTGTCCTCGGCGGTCACGCCGTTCTCCCGGTGCCGGAAATCGCTCAGCGCCCGGTAGACCTGGAGGCGCGCCCGCATGACCGAACCGAGGGGTCGGTGCGCCGCGAGGCTGTGCGCGGGGCGGAAGGTCATCACCTCGTCGAAGTAGCGCACGCGCTCCGGCGAATAGGCGTCCTGGCGTGGCAGGCGGACCATGGCCACCGTGCGGTAGGGACTGACCGAGACCGGCCAGTCGACCGAGGCGTCCTCGATGGGCTGTTTCTCGGCGTCTGCCCAGAGCTGCGCCTTGAGCTCGAACACCACGTCGTTCTCGCGGAAGAAGGCGAGCGCCGCGTGCCGGAAGCCGTCCTCGTCCTGGCGCGGGTCAAGGCGCCATTCGGCGAGCGAGCGCTGGACATCGGTCGCCGGCACGGCCCCGAGCTTGGCCACGTAGTCGCCGAAGCGCACGGGCGCCTGGCTGAAGTAGCTGTCAGCGAGCGGGTGGCTGTAGGGATGTCCGAAGAAGTCGGCCATCGCGCTCTCCGTGCCGAAGGCGTGCAGCACCTTGTTGAGGTTGCGGGCAGTGGCGGAGACGGCGCTCTTGATGCCCTCCGGCAGGCCCGTCGACTTCCCGATGACTGTGCCGTCGCGAAGGAAACCGGCCGCCGTGCCCGATGGAAAGGTCGTGCCGGTCGCGAGCACGAAATCCTGGGTGTCGACCGCGTGCCCGGGCAGCTTCTCGCCGCTTACGCCGAAGACCTTGATGGACATGCCCCGGTGGGTTGAGACCCTGTCGCCCAGGGTCTCGCCCGGCCCTTGCGCGAAGCGTACCGCAACCGGGTATGTCCCAGGTGTGGCGAACAGGCCCTGGGCCAGCTCGGGCGGCAGGCCGACGGCGACCGTCAACTCGCCCGTGACGCAAGCGGTGCACTTGGCGTGGCTAGCGCGGACCGCATGGTGCTCGCGCTTCTCCACGGTCTGCGACTGCTGCGTCATGCCCTGGATGATGCCGTCGATAGTCGCCTGCTCGTCCTGGGCGAGCCGCTCGATGTCGGGGGCGTAGCGAAGGTAGGTCATGCCGGTCTCTCCCGTGCGCCTCGGCCACCGGGTGAGCCGAATGCGTTCCGTTCCCGCCCCGACCCAAGGGCTCGGGACAGCGAACCCAGCCAGGCCCGCCTCGGTACAAGCATGCCGGCAACGCGGCGTTCCTAATATCGTTCACGGCCGATTGAATGGGGCGCAATCCGGAACGTCGGCCGTTTCGACCGGTTCTGTCCGAGACCAACGAAGGATACCGGACCTTGCAAGCACCCGTCCGCTACAGCCCCGACGTCGAGCACGTGCTGCCCGACGAGGGCCGGACCATCGAGCAGCTCAATGAGACGTTCGACACCATCCTGAAGACGGTCGCTGACGACTCCGGCCATGCCGTCCGCTCGGTCCACGCCAAGTCGCACGGCATCCTTGAGGGCACGCTGGCAATCGACGCGGGGCTTCCCCCCGAGCTCGCGCAAGGACTGTTCGAGACGCCAGGCGAGCACAAGGTCTACATGCGGATGTCGACCAATGCGGGCGACATCCTGCCCGACGCGGTCTCGCTGCCCCGCGGCTTCGCCCTGAAGGTCCTGGACGTGGCCGGCGAGCGCCTGCCGGACGCGGAAGGGACGACCCAGGACTTCGTCATGGTCAACGGCCCCGTCTTCCAGGCGCCGAACGCCGAGAAGTTCCTGGGCAGCCTCAAGCTGCTGGCCAAGACCACCGACCGGATCGAGGGCGTAAAGGTCGCCGCCTCCACCGTGCTGCGCGGGGTGAACAAGGCGCTCACGGCGGTCGGCATCGAGAGCCCGACCCTGGGCTCGCTCGGCGGCGCGCCGAACGTCGACCCGCTCGGGGAGACCTACTACAGCGTCACCCCGTTCAGGTACGGCGACCACATCGCCAAGTTCTTGGTGGCGCCCGTCGCCCCGGCGCTGACCGCGCTCACCGGCACCGAGATCGACGCCTCGGGCCGCCCCGACGCGATCCGTGAGACCGTACGGTCGGAGATGGCCGGCATCGAGGGCGTCTGGGAGTTCCGGGTGCAGCTCTGCCGCGACCTCGAACGCCAGCCAGTCGAGGACCCGACGGTGCCGTGGGACGAAGAGGAGGCGCCGTTCCAGCGGGTCGCCACCATCACCGTGCGGCCCCAGGACAGTTGGGACGCGGGCCGCGTCGACGCCGTGAACGAGCGAATGCGGTTCGCGGTCTGGACCGGGCTCGCGGCCCACCGGCCGCTCGGCAACGTCAACCGCGCGCGCAACGCACCCTACAGGCACTCGGCGGAGTTCAGGGAGCGCTTCAACGGCTGCCCGATCCATGAGCCCGCTGCCGCGCGGTAACGCGCGTCGATCCAGGGATGCCTTCCGGTCAGCGCGACCGGTGACCCGGTTCGGGAGGGAACCTTCGAACTCTTCGGTTATCCATCGACGCCGTCAGGCGGCCCGGACCTGACGAGCGCCCCGGAAGAACGTCAGCGTGCCGTCTGCGGGAACATGATGCCGGTTTGAAGGTCCTCGACGTCTAGTAGGCCGCTGACCTAGGCTGCTAGCCCGCGGTGCCGCGCTCAAGCGAACCATGATCGCCCTGCCCGAACCGCAGTGGGCGTCCGTCAGCTTGAGGTGGATTGGCCGCCAAGTCCTTGCAGATGAAGCAGGGCAGCCGCCGTGCCACGCAACTCCATGGCACGGATGCGCTGACCGCGGGCCAGTACGCGCAAGGTCGGAACGTGCACGTCCCCGGGCCGGCGTACCGCCAGGTCCGCCAGGGCATTGGCATGGATCTCGCGCCCGACGGCCTCGTCCAGCAGGCGGCGCGTCAAACCGTGTGTCCCGTCGCGCATCCCGTTCCGCGTCGCTTCGTTGCCCGAGGGCTTGGGCCCGCCGGAGTGGAGATGTCGGCGCAACAACGGCCAGTCAATTCGATCACTCCTTGGCAGGCCTTGCCGTCGCCGCTTTGTCATCACATTGCGCGCCCGACGTATCCCGGCGCGGGTGGCCGGCATCATCCCCCCTACCGCCATAGACGAAGGAGAGCATGCGTGGAGCGAGCCGCGAACCTGACGGCGGACGACTTCCGCGCGCTCGCGGACGCGCTCCCGCAGATGGCCTGGGTCGCCGAGCCGAGCGGCGACATCATCTGGTACAACCGGCGCTGGTACGACTACACCGGCACCACCATCGAGCAGATGCGCGGGTGGGGCTGGCGCGACGTCCACCACCCGGACCACGTCGAGCGCGTCGCGGAGCGCATCAGCGAGGCGTTCCGAACCGGCGAGACGTGGAAGGATACCTTCCCGCTCCGCGGCGCCGACGGCGAGTACCGCTGGTTCCTGTCGCTGGCGCAACCGCATCGCGGGCCGGACGGACGCATCCTGCGTTGGTTCGGGACCAACACGGACATCACCGAGCGCAAGGGCATGGAGCGCAGACTCGCGCGCCACGCCATTGACCTGCGCCGCTCGAACGAGGAACTGGAGCAGTTCGCCTACGTCGCCTCGCACGACCTGAAGGCGCCCCTGCGCGGGATCGAGAACCTCGTCGGATGGATCGAGGAGGACCTGGAAGGCTCGCTGACCGGCGACGTCCTCACGAACATGGAGCTGCTCAAGAGCCGGGTGCGCCGGCTCGACAGCCTGCTCGACGACCTCCTGGCCTACTCGCGGACGGGCCGTGGCGAGTCTGCCGTCGACCGGATCGACACCAGGTCGCTCGTCGAGGAGCTCGCCGACCTGGTCAGCCCGCCCGAAGGGTTCACCATCACGGCGGATAACTCTCTGCCGACGCTCCAGGCCGCCCGGGCACCGCTGACCCAAGCCTTGCAGAACCTGATCGGCAACGCCATCAAGCACCACGACCGGCCGGCCGAGGGTCATATCTCGGTCGAGGCGAGGCCGGCGGGGATCGCCGTCGAGTTCGTGGTGACGGACGACGGGCCGGGCATCCCCGAGCAGTTCCGCGAGCGCGTCTTCGGCATGTTCCAGACGCTTAAGCCCCGCGACGAGGTCGAGGGCAGCGGCATGGGGCTCGCCATCGTGCGAAAGCTGGTCGACCGCCAGGGCGGCAAGGTCTGGCTCGCGGACGGGCCGGACGGTCGCGGGTTGGCGGTGCATTTCACGTGGCCGCTCGACAGCGGGAAGGGACAGGCGGATGGGCTCGACGGTTAACATCCTGCTGGTCGATGACGACGAGGTCGACGTCCAGGGGCTCAAGCGCGCCTTCAAGAAGAGCAAGATCGGCAACCCGATCACGGTGGCCCGAGACGGCATCGAAGCGCTGGAGACCCTGCGCGGCGAGAACGGCCGCGAGCGGTTGCCCAAGCCGCACCTGATCCTGCTCGACCTGAACATGCCGCGCATGAACGGCATCGAGTTCCTGGAGGCGGTGCGCGCCGACGAAGACCTGCGCTCGGCGGTGGTGTTCATGATCACCACGTCGAAGGCCGACGAGGACCGGATGCGCGCCTATGGGCACAACGTCGCCGGCTACATCGTCAAGCGCGATCCGGCCAACACCTTCATGGAGGCGGTGGCGCTGCTGGAGCACTACTGGAAGGTCGTCGAGTTCCCGGCATAGCCACCCCGGTGACGACCCCGACCCGCATCCTGCTGATCGACGACGACGCGGTAGACCGGGCCGCCGTCCGGCGGGCGCTCGCCAAGTCCGGCCTCGCGCACACCCTGGCCGAGGCGTCCGGGGGCGAAGAGGGCCTGCACCTCGCCGCGGCGGAAACCTTCGACTGCGTGCTGCTCGACTACCGGCTGCCGGGCATCGATACCTTCGCGCTGCTCAGGACCCTGCTGGCGGCCGAGGGGCAAGCGCGGGCGGTGCTGATGCTGACCGGCGAGGCCGACCCCGACCTCGCGACCCGGCTGATGCGGGCCGGCGCGCTGGATTACCTGGACAAGGCGGAGGTCACGCCTTCCGGCCTGGCCCGTGCGATCCGCTACGCGGAGGCCAGGCAGGCCTTCCAGGCGGAGCTCGCCGCGGCGCGCCGCGAGGCGGAGGCGAAGTCCCTCGAACTGGACACGTTGAACCGGCAGAAGTCGCTGCTGTTCTCCATCATCGCCCACGACCTGCGCAACCCGTTCCAGGCGCTGCTCGGCCTGTCCGAGGTGCTCGGCAAGGCCGTCGCGGCGCGCGACCCGACATCCATCGAGCGCCGGGCGAAGGGCATCCACGAGGCGGCGACGCAGGCCTACGCCCTGCTTGAAAGCCTGTTCTCCTGGGCGAGCCTGCAGATGGACACGATGGCGGTCACCCTGACCGACGTCGACCTCGCCGCCGTGGCCGCCGAGGTTGTGCACGGCGCCGCGGAAGCCGCCGCCGACAAGGGATTGAAGCTCGAAGCCTCCTGCGGCGGGATCGTCGTCCTCGCCCAGCGGGACATGCTCACCACGGTGCTGCGCAACCTCGTCGGCAACGCCGTCAAGTTCACGCTGCCCGGCGGGACCATCTCCGTCTCGGGCCACCGCGACGGGGACGAAGTCGAGATCTCGGTCATTGACACGGGAGTCGGCATGCCGCCCGGGAAGGTCGACGACCTGTTCCGGCTGGACCGGCGGACAACGACGAACGGCACGGCGGGGGAGCGTGGAAGCGGGCTCGGGCTGTTGCTGTGTCGCGACCTCGTCGAGCGACAGGGCGGCGTGCTCACCGTGACCAGCGCCATCGACCGCGGCACGACCTTCCGGTTCCGGCTGCCGACACCCCTCCTGCCCGGACAGGTTCACGCCGACTGCGTTGCGGCATCCTGACCGCCCGGAAGGGGTCGCTCCTACGCTTACGCGATTGACGCCGTCGGCCCGCTTAGAAAAATCGAAGCTCGCCCCGGGGCTTCGGCGCGAGTTGTCAGGTATCGGACAGCTTTGCGCCAGGAAGTCCGCTACTGGACAACCCGACCGCCGCCTCTGCGACCATCCCCGTGAACATCCGCCCTTCGTCCACTATCGACGGCAACCTGCTGCTCGAAGCCCTCGATGCTGACGACCGTGGCCTGCTCGCGCCTCACGCGGAACGCCGCGAGGTCCGTCGCGGCGACGTGTTGTTTCGCGCCGGCGACGACGTCAGCCACGTCACCTTCCCCGCGCACCATTGCGTCGTCACCCTGGTCGTCCCGCTCATGGACGGGAAGTCGGTCGAAACGGCCACGATCGGCCTCGAGGGCGCCATGGGCGGCGTCGTCAGCCAGGGCTACCTGCCGGCTTTCGGTCAGGCGGTCGTTCAGGTCGGCGGCTCGGTCATCCGAATCGACGCCGCCCGCTTGTCCGAGGCAAAGCAGGCGTCGAAGAGCCTGCGCGACCTTTTCGTGCGCTACGCCGACTGCCTGCTCGCGCAGGTGCTGCAATCGGTCGCCTGCAACGCCGCCCATACCATCGAGCGGCGCTGTTTACGCTGGCTTCTGACCCTGCAGGACCGGATCGGCACGCCAGAACTCCCGGTGACCCACGAACTTCTCGCCGACATGCTTGGGGTGCGCCGCGCCTACCTGACCGAGGTGCTCGGGCGCATGCAACGGGACGGCCTGATCACCATCGGCCACGGGCGCATCACCCTCCCGGATCGGGCCCGCGCGGAGGCCGGCTCGTGCGAGTGCCACGCCGCGGTCCGGCGACACTTCGAGGAGGTGATGGGCGCCGTCTACGCACCCGGCGGACGCATCGTCGCCGTCGACGTCGGCGAGCCGGAAAGACTGAGGTCCCCATTGGCGCTTGTGAAGGACGCAAGCCCGTGAACCAAGTCATGCGGCCCGCCCGGATCGACGAGGACGCGCGGCTGAGCGCGCTCGCAGCGTTCGACGTCCTCGACACCCCGCCCGAGCGCGGCTTCGACGACATCGTCAACCTCGCGCGGCGCCTCTGCGCCGCGCCGGTGGCGCTGGTCAGCCTGGTCGACCGCGATCGCCAGTGGTTCAAGGCGCGTGTCGGCTTCCCAGCGTGCGAGACAGACCTCGACCGCTCGGTGTGCAAGTTCGTCCTGACGGAACCGGCCGTCCTGCAGATCCCGGACCTGACGAGGGACCCGCGCACCCACGCCAACCCGCTGGTGACGGGCGAGTCTCACCTGCGCTTCTACGCCGGCGCCCCGCTGCGTACGCCCGAGGGGCAGGTGCTCGGCAGCCTGTGCGTGATCGACCACGTTCCGCGCCCGGGCGGCCTCGCCGCGGAGCAGGTCGAGGACCTGGAGGCGCTCGCCCGACAGGTCATGGACCAACTTCTTCTGCGCCGGTCTCTCTCGGACCGCGACCGCGCCGGTCGCCAGGGCGAGGCGGTCGCGGTGACCCTAGCTGGGGTCGCTGCGGCGGGCGGCGACCTCGACGCGAGCTTTCGAGCCGTGCTCAACGGCGCGATGCGCGCCGTTCCCGCCGCCGAAGCCGGCGCCGTCGAGATCCGCGAGGGCGAGGACCTCGTCTACCGCGCCGTAACGGACGGCCTCGCGCCGCAACTCGGCCTGCGCCTTTCGATCCAGGGAAGCCTCGCAGGCGCCTGCTACCGGGACGACGTCCCGCTTCGCGTGCCGGACGTGCTGCGCGACCACCGGGTCGAGCGCGATCTCGCCGAGAAACTGCGACTGCGTTCCTGCCTGATGGTGCCGGTGCGCAGGGGCGGCGTCGTCGTCGGCGTCCTGAAGCTGCAGTCCAGCCGTCCCGACGCCTTCGCCGAGGATGACCTACAGGTTCTGGGCGTCTTTGCGGGCTCGGCCGCGTCCGGCCTCGCCGAGGCGGGCGAACGCG
This sequence comes from Methylobacterium sp. GC_Met_2, assembly GCF_026540795.1. Classification (NCBI taxonomy): domain Bacteria; kingdom Pseudomonadati; phylum Pseudomonadota; class Alphaproteobacteria; order Hyphomicrobiales; family Methylobacteriaceae; genus Methylobacterium; species Methylobacterium sp. GC_Met_2. Next base: position 50,344 of record NZ_JALNUM010000009.1, on the reverse strand, counting down.
AGGCGACCCGGGCCGCCGCGCTCACCGAGTACCGGCGCCGCGCCGTGTTCGACAGCGCGCAGGACTACGCCATCATCCTGCTGGACCTCGACGGGCGGGTCACGGACTGGAACGCTGGCGCCACCCGCATCCTCGGGTGGCGCCCCGAGGAGATGTGCGGCCAGACCGCCGACGCCTTCTTCACCCCCGAGGACCGGCGCGACGGCATCCCGGCGCAGGAGATGCACTCTGCCTTGGAGAAGGGCACCGGCATCGACGAGCGCTGGCACCTGCGCCGGGACGGCGAGCGCTTCTGGGCCAACGGCGAGATGATGGTGCTGCGCGACGAGGCTGGCACGGCCATCGGCTTCGTGAAGATCCTGCGCGACCGGACGGAGCAGAAGGAAGCCGCCGCCCGCCTGCAGGAGAGCCAGGACCGCTACAGGCTTGCGGCCCAGGCGACCAACGACGCGATCCGGGATTGGAACCTCGTCAGCGACCACGTGCTCTGGAACGGGGCCCTCTCCGACGCCTACGGTCACGCGCCGGGGGCCATGGAGCCGACCGGCGCCTGGTGGATCGCGCAGGTCCATCCTGAGGACCGCGACCGCGTCGACGCCTCGATCCACGCGGTCATTGACGGCAACGGCACGACCTGGACGGAGGAGTATCGCTTCCGGCGCGCCGACGGCTCCTACGCGCACGTGCTCGACCGGGGTTACGTCATGCGCGGCGAGGACGAGCGCGCCTGCCGCCTGATCGGGGCGATGCTCGACCTGACCGAGCGCAAGCGGGGCGAAGACGCCCTGCGCGCGAGCGAGCGCCGCCTCGGGCTTGAGCGCGGCTTGTTGGAGGCAATCTTCCGCCAAGCCCCCGTCGGCATCTCCATCGCCGGGGTCGAGGCCGGCATGCCGTCGTCGCTGAACGCCAAGGCCGAGGAGATCCTCGGCCACGGACTCGGCACGGAGGGCGACGCCCGCTACGTCTCCTACGGCGCCCTGCACCCGGACGGTCGCCGGTATGTGCCGGCCGAGTACCCGACCCTTCGCGCCCTGCGGAGGGGCGAGACGGTGCGCGGCGAGGAGATGCGCTACCGCATTCCCGGGACGGGCGAGGTGCGTCTCCTGGAGGTGTCGAGCGGTCCCGTGCGCGACGGCGACGGCACGATCCAGGCCGCGGTGACGGTGCTGGTCGACGTGGATGACCAGCGTCGGGCCGACGCCGAGGCCCGCCGTCTCGCCGCCTTGGTCGAGCAGAGCCAGGACTTCATCGGACTGGCGGGCCCAGATGGGAGCGTCGACTTCGTCAACGAGGCTGGCCGGCGCCTCATCGGCCTGTCCGATCTCGCCGCGGCTAGGGTCATCCCCATCGTGGACTATTTCGTGCCGGAGGAGCGTGCGCGCGTCCTCGACGAGGTGCTGCCGGCGGTCGAGCGGGACGGCTTCTGGGAAGGCGAGCTGAACTTCCGGCACGTGGTGACCGGGGCGGCGGTCCCGGTCCTCTACAACCTCTTCCCCGTGCGGGGCGCCGACGGGCGCAGGCTCGGCTATGGCACCGTCACCCGCGACCTCACGGAGCAGAAGCGGGCGCGTCAGGCATTGCAGGCGAGCGAGGCGTCGCTTCGGGCGGTCCTCGACACCGTGCCGGTCGGTATCCTGTTCGCGGATGCGCCGTCCGGCCGCATCGTCGGCGGCAACCGGCGGCTGGAGGAGATCTTCCGCCACCCTGTCCTGCCCTCGCCCGACGCCGAGAGCTACGGCGAGTGGGTCGCCTTCCATGAAGACGGCCGCCGGGTCGAGCCTCAGGAGTACCCGCTCAGCCGCATCATCCGCGAGGGTCTGGGACACGCCGAGCTGCGGTGCGAGTACCAGCGCGGCGACGGCAGCCGCGTCTGGATCGAGGTCGTCGGCGTCCCGATGCGCGACGAGGCCGGCTCGACGGTCGGCGCGGTCGTGGCGGTTTCGGACATCGACATCCGCCGGCGGGCCGAGGAACGGCAGGAACTGCTCAACCAGGAACTCTCGCACCGCATGAAGAACCTGCTGGCGATGGTGCAGGCCATCGCCGCCTCGACGCTGCGCGGCGCCACCGACATGGACGCGGCGCGCGAGGTCCTGGGCAGCCGCCTGGTCGCGCTCGGCAAGGCGCACGACGTGCTACTCGGCGGCGCCGCCGAGAGCGCATCCTTGGCGGCGGTGGTCCGCGAAGGTGTCGGGGTGCAGGAATCGGCGGGGCGGCGCGTCGCCTTCGAGGGGCCGGACGTCGAGATCGGCGGCAAGGCCGCGCTGTCCCTGGCCCTGACCCTGCACGAGCTGACCACGAACGCGGTCAAGTACGGCTCGCTTTCGGTGCCGGACGGAACGGTGGCGGTGACGGCGTCGCTGGTCGGGCCGGACGACGCGCCGCGCCTGCGCATCGCCTGGACCGAGCGGGGCGGTCCACCGGTCGTGCCGCCATCGCGAAAGGGGTTCGGGTCGCGGCTGATCGAGCGTGGGCTGACGGCGCAGGTCAACGCCGACCTCTCCCTCGACTACCGCCCGGAAGGCGTGGCGTGTTTCGTCGAGGCGTCTTTGGCCGACTTCCAGGCGGTCGCTTGACGCCGCGACGCAACGAAGGGTCGGGCGGACCGTTGCCGCTCGCCATGACCGATGCCCCGAACGCGAAGACCGCCCTAGTGGTCGAGGACGAGATGCTCTTCCGCCTGGAGGTCCGCGACCTCCTCGAAGCGGAGGGTTACGCCGTGGTCGAGGCCGGCAACGCCGCCCAGGCGCTGGAACGGCTCGACGACAAAGTCGTGCTGGTGGTGACCGACGTGCGTATGCCGGGGTCGATGGACGGCTTGGCGCTCGCGCGCGAGGTCACGCGTCGCCGGACGGACGTGGCCGTTGTCGTCGTATCGGCGCAGATCACGCCGCGGCCCGGCGACCTGCCAGACCACGTGCCCTTCGTCGAACGCCCGTTCCTGGAAAAAGGCTTCCGCGCCGCCCTCGACAGGGCCGAGGCGGCCAGGACCACGCGCCGATGATGTCCACCGGTCAGCTTGCCGCCTGCCGGCACCGGGCACCGTCCAGACCAAAGGACGCACCCGACTTCCGGCCAAGCGCCCCGGAAGGCGTTGGTCCCAGTACGGATGCCGGGTAGAGACCGAGCCCATGGACATCGAGGATCTTCGGGGGGAGGTCGAGCGGCTGCGTCGGAGCGAGACCGCGCTTCTGGCGGAGGTCGCCCGCCTGCGTGCCGGCCGGACCCCGGACGCACCGTCGACCGCGGCGGAGGCCGGCGTCGGCACCGCCCGGTCCGACCTGCTGTTCACCGCGGCGGACAAGACCCGGATGGCGATGATCGTCACCGACCCGAACCTGCCCGACAACCCCATCGTCTTCGCCAACCGCGCCTTCCTGGAACTCTCCGGCTACGCGGCGGAGGAACTCGTCGGGCGCAACTGCCGCTTCCTCCAGGGGCCGGAGACCGATCCGGCTCACGTGGCGCGCATCCGGGACGCGGTCGCAGCCCGGCGCGACGTCGTCGTGGAGTTGCTGAACTACCGGCGCGATGGCAGCCCCTTCGTCAACGAGCTCTACGTCAGCCCAGTCTTCGGCCCGCACGGCGAGCTCCTGTTCTTCTTCGGCAGCCAGCTCGACCTGACGCGCTTCCGCGAGCAGGAGGGCAACGCCGTCCGGCGGGGCGCCTCGTTCCGCAGCCTGCTGGAGGACGGCGAGGCCGGGTTCTGCATCGTCGAGATGCGCTTCGACGCGCGGGGTCGGGCCGAGGACTACCGCTTCGTCGAGGTCAACGCCGCCTTCAAGCGCCAGTCCGGGCTCGCGGGCGCCGAGGGCCGCTGGATGCGCGAGATCGAACCCGAGCTTGAGCAGCACTGGTTCGATACTTACGGCGAGGTCGCACGCACCGGACGCGACGCGCGGTTCAGGGGCACGGCGTCACGGCTGGGTCGCATCTTCGACGTCCACGCGGTGCGCATCGGCAGCCAGGCGCAGAACCGGGTGGCGGTACTGTTCGAGGACGCCACAGCCAGGCAGGAAGGCGAGGAGCGGCGGGAGTCGCGGGACCGCGACCACTTGGTCGAGCGCGACCTGGTCTGGCGGACGAGCCGAGACCTGCTCGTGGTCTGCGGCCTCGACGGGACGATCCGCGCGGTCAGTTCGGCCTGGACGGAGCTGCTCGGTTGGCCGGCGGGGAGCCTCGTCGGCACCCGCATCGAGGACTTGGTGCATTCGGACGACCTGGAGGCGGCGACGCAGGCGTTCGAGCCCCTGCGGGTCGGACGGTCCCTCTCCGATCTGGACGTCCGCTTCAGGACCGCGGACGGCGGCCATCGCTGGATCTCGTGGAACGCCATCCCGCAGGGGGACCGTTTCCATGCCACCGGCCGCGACGTGACGGAGCGTCGGACGCTGGAAGAGCAGCTGCGGCAATCGCAGAAGATGGAGGCGGTCGGGCAGCTCACCGGCGGCGTGGCGCATGATTTCAACAACCTGCTGACCGTCATCAAGTCCTCGACCGACCTGCTGAAGCGACCGAACCTCGCCGAGGAGCGGCGGGTCCGTTACGTCGACGCCATCTCCGACACGGTCGACCGCGCCGCCAGGTTGACCAGCCAGTTGCTGTCCTTCGCGCGCCGGCAGGCGTTGCGCCCCGCGGTGTTCGACGTCACCCAGTCGGTGGCGGCCATCGCCGACATGGTGGGCACGCTGACCGGCGCGCGCATCCGCGTCGAGACGGATACCGATGCCGGGATGGACGGGCTCGGCCACCGGCTGCCCTGCCACGTCGATGCCGATCCGAGCCAGTTCGACACGGCGCTCGTGAACCTCGTGGTGAACGCCCGCGACGCGATGAAGGGCGAGGGGCGGTTGCGCATCGCGGTCAGGCGCGCCGACCGCATCCCGGCCTTGCGCGCGCACCCGGCCGTGCCGGGCGATTTCGTGGCGGTGTCGGTCTCGGACACCGGCGCGGGCATCGAGGCGGACCTGCTGGAGCGCATCTTCGAGCCGTTCTTCACGACCAAGGGCGTCGGCCACGGCACCGGGCTCGGCCTCAGCCAGGTGTTCGGCTTTGCCAAGCAGTCGGGGGGCGACGTCGCGGTGGAAAGCGTCGTCGGCGTCGGGACCACCTTCACCCTGTTCCTTCCGCGCTCCGCCGACATCGAGGCGCGTGAGGTCGTGCGGGACGATCCGGGACCGCTCACCGAGGGACACGGCACGCCCGTCCTGGTCGTCGAGGACAACCTGGAGGTCGGCGCCTTCGCGACCCAGGCCCTGATGGAACTCGGGTACAACGCCGCCTGGGTGAAGGACGCGCAGTCCGCCCTCGCCGAGATCGAGGCGTCGGGCCAACGGTTCGAGGTCGTGTTCTCGGACGTGGTGATGCCGGGCATGAACGGGGTCGACCTCGCCCGTGAGATCCGGCGCCGATGGCCCTACCTCCCCGTCGTGCTGACCTCGGGGTACAGCCACGTCCTGGCCTCGGAGGGCACCGACGGCTTCCCGCTGCTGGGCAAACCCTACTCGGTCGCCGACCTCAGCCGGGCCCTGCGCAAGGCCCTGAGGGAGCGGTCCGCCCTGACCTTCGGCTGAGCGGGAACCGAGCGGTGGAAAGCATGGGCCGGCAGCGCACCCCCGGCGGCCCGCGCGCGTTGACGTGCGTCGCCAGGTCGGCGGACAAGGGGGACAGCCATGCAGTCGGACACGCCACGCCCGGGTGAGGACCCGTTGCCGCCCATCGGCGATCCGCCGACCGAGCCGCCAGCGCCGCAGCCGCCCGGCCCGATCAGCGCGTCCTGACGGGACGCGTCTGCGGACCGCGACGCCATGGTTGCGACGCCGCGGCCCGATGAACGTGGTTCCCTGGCGGCCGGACATCCGGCAAGTCGTCGGACGCTTCGGCCCGCAGCCGTTTCCCGCCCCCGGGTGTAGCCGACGACCGGGCGCATCCACATCCCAGGCCCGTCGCGGCCGACCAGGCCGACACACCGCCATCCCGCATGAACGCATCTCAACCGGACCCGGGCACGATGTCCCGCGAGCAGCTCGAAGCCGAGGTCCGCCGGCTGCGCGGGCACTCGGCCTCCCTCGCGCAGATGTTCGAGCAGGCCCCTAGCTTCATCGCCCTCCTGGGTGGCCCGGAGCACCGTTTCATCCTGACCAACGCCGCCTACCAGCGCGCCGTGGGCGGCCGCGAAGTGGTCGGACGCACCGTCGCCGAGGCGCTGCCCGAGGTCGTCGGCCAGGGCTACGTCGAGCTCCTCAACGGGGTGTTCCGCTCGGGCGAGCCCCACACGGCCGCGGGCGCGAGGCTCGACTTGCGGCCCGTCCTCGGCGGCCCGGTCACGGAGCGCTACCTCGATTTCGTCTATCAGCCGGTCGCCGACGCGGACGGGCGGGTCAGCGGCATCTTCGTCGAGGGCCACGACGTCACCGAGCGCACCCGCGCCGAGGCGGCGCTGCGGGAGAACGAGGCGCGCTACCGGACCTTGTTCGAAAGCATTGAGGTCGGGTTCTGAATCATCGAGATGCGGTTCGAGGGCGACCGCGCCGTCGATTACCGCATCGTCGAGGCTAACCCCGCCTTCGTGCGGCAGACCGGCGCCGACGTCGCCGGCAGGTGGGTGAGCGAGTTCGCGCCGAACTTGGAACGGCACTGGTTCGACACCTACGGTCGCGTCGCCCTGACCGGCGAGCCCGCTCACTTCGAGCACTACGCCGACGTGTTCGGGCGCTGGTTCGACGTGCGCGCCCTGCGCACCGGCGAGCCGACGGCGAACCGGGTCGCCGTCTTCTTCTCCGACATCACCGAGCGCCGGGAGGTCGAGCGGCGCGCCGAGGCCGGCGAGCGGGATCTCCGCCTGATCGCCGACGCACTGCCGGTGCTCATCGCCTTCATCGGCGCGGACCACGTCTACCGGTTCGCCAACGAGGCCTACGACGACTGGTTCTTCGTCCCTGCCGGGCAGATCGTCGGCCGCGACGTCCGTGACCTGCTCGGGCCTGATGCCTACGCGGCACGCCAACCGTTCATCGACCGGGCGCTCGGCGGCGAGCCGGTCACCTTCGAGATGGACTGGCCGCACCGCGACGGGTGCCACCGCGTCGCCGAGATCCGTTACCTGCCGCGCCGCGACGCCGGCGGCCGCGTCGACGGCTTCCACGTCTTCGTGCAGGACGTGACCGTCAGGGTGCAGACCGAGGCCGACCTCGCCCGCCAAGTCGCGGCCCGCACCGCCGAGCGCGACCAGATCTGGCAGGCCTCGTCCGACCTGCTCTGCGTGGCCAACTTCGACGGCTACTTCGTCAGCCTCAACCCGGCCTGGCCGCGCACCCTCGGATGGACCGACGCGGAGATGAAGGCGCGCCCGTTCCTCGACTTCGTCCACCCGGACGACGTCGCGTCGACCGTGGCGGCGGCCGGGGGCCTCGTGCAGGGACAGGCACAACTGACCTTCGAGAACCGCTACCGGCATCGGGACGGCAGCTACGTGTGGCTGTCCTGGAACGCGGTGCCCCGCGACGGGCTGATCTACGCCTCGGTGCGCGACGTGACCGAGACCAAGCAACAGGCCGAAACCCTCGCCAAGACCGAGGACGCCCTGCGGCATTCGCAGAAAATGGAGGCGGTCGGGCAACTCACCGGCGGCCTCGCGCACGACTTCAACAATCTGCTCGCGGGCATCTCCGGCTCCCTTGAGCTGATGCAGACCCGGATGGGCCAGGGCCGCATCGGTGACCTCGACCGCTACATGAGCGTTGCCCAAGGCGCGGCCAGGCGCGCCGCCGCGCTGACCCATCGCCTGCTCGCCTTCTCGCGGCGCCAGACGCTCGACCCCAAGCCCACCAACGTGAACCGCTTGGTCAAGGACATGGAGGAGCTCGTCCGGCGGACCGTCGGCCCGTCGGTCCACCTGGAGGTCGTCGGCCTCGCGGGGCTGTGGCCGGCGCTGATCGACGCCGGTCAGTTGGAGAACGCGCTGCTCAACCTGTGCATCAACGCGCGGGACGCGATGCCGGACGGCGGGCGCATCACCATCGAGACCGCCAACAGGTGGATCGACGAGGCCGGCGGGCGCCAGCACGACCTGCCGCCGGGCCAGTACCTGAGCGTCTGCGTGACCGACACCGGCACCGGCATGGCGCCGGACCTGATCGACAAGGTGTTCGAGCCGTTCTTCACCACCAAGCCCACCGGCGAGGGCACGGGGTTGGGCCTTTCGATGGTCTACGGGTTCGCCAGGCAATCCGGCGGGCAGGTGCGGATCTATTCCGAGGTCGGCGAGGGCACGACCGTGTGCCTGTACCTGCCCCGGCACTACGGCGAGGCCGACGAGGACGAGGTCGCTCGCAGGCTCGCCGAGGTGGAACAGGCCGGCCAGGGCGAGACGGTGCTGATCGTCGACGACGAGCCCTCGGTGCGGATGCTGGTCACCGAGGTGCTGGAGGACCTCGGCTACACGGCCATCGAGGCGGCCGACAGCGTCGCCGGGCTGAAGGTGCTGCAATCGGACGTGCGCATCAACCTGCTCGTGACCGACGTCGGGCTGCCGGGGGGCATGAACGGGCGCCAGATGGCCGATGCCGGCCGCGAGCGGCGCCCCGACCTGAAGGTGCTGTTCATCACCGGCTACGCCGAGAACGCGGTGCTCGGGAACGGCTACCTGCGCCCCGGGATGCAGGTGCTGACCAAGCCGTTCGTGGTGGAGACTCTCGCCACCCGCATCAAGGATCTCATCGCCGAGGCTTGAAGCTGCCGGCAGAGGTCGACCTGCGTCATCGTCCGCAGTGACCGGGGGCCCGTCCCCGCGTTGTCGGTCACGACCGACCGACCGGAGCCGTTATGTTGAACCCGTTCTATGCCGCGTTCCTTCTCGCCGTTGAGGCGCAGAAGGTTATCGAGTTGCGGCTCGTGCGGATCGCCTGGGGCGGCGCCGAGGGCCAGGCGGAGATGGTTTCGATGGTCGGCGAGAAGGTCGTGGCCGCGATGGAGACCGCCAACACCCTGATGGCAGGCGGCAGCCACGGCGATGTCATCGCCCGCTACCGGGAGCTCGTCGCCGACAACACCCACCGCCTGATGGCCTGAGCTGGCTCCAGGGTTGACCGCGACCTCAACCCTCAACCGACCTCAAAAGTGTGTCGGCCCTCGTCCCGCGGCTTGATGTAGTGGTTGCGGGAGATCCCAGGTCTATCTTCTGCTCGGCGTCCGCGGCTGTGTCCGCTTCCGGGGGGGGGGGCGCAGCCGCACGTGAACGACTGCGTTGGGTCGATAGGAGGCGGTCCGCTTTTGTGGCGAGCCCGCTCCGAAGCGGACTGGCTGCTTTCGGCCAGGCTACGTCACGCCGGAGCGCCATGGCGCGCAGAACCGGACGTTCGGCTTTGCGCCCATTTCGGTCATTCAGCGGCTTTTGATGGTATCTCCAAAGCGGACATGTGCTGGGTTTGGCTGAACGCCGAGCCGTCCTGCCGCGACCAAAATCGGCCTCAAGCGGACGCCGCGACGGTGTCGGCCATGCGCGCTCGACGCTCGCCGAGCGGTTTACGGCCGCCAACAGTGGTGTCCATGGCGGTCTGGTGCTCCATTTCGGCGTTCAGCTCCGCGCCAAGCAGCACGATGGTCGTCGATATCCAAATCCAGGTCATGAAGCCGATCACCGCTCCCAACGAACCGTAGGTCTCGTTGTACTTGCCAAAGCTCGACACATACCAGGAGAACAGGGCGGATACGGCGATCCAGAGGAGGGCAGCCACGGCGCTTCCGGACGTCACCCAGCGCCATTGGGCGGCGTCCCGGCTCGGACCGTAGCGGTAGAGCAGCGCGAGGCTTCCAAGGACCACGAGCAGCAGGATTGGCCATCGCAGAAGGGCAATGACCCATTCCATCGAGCCCAGGTTCAGGAAGGCCAGGGCTGCCGGAACGACCACGATGCCGACCAGGGCCACAACCACGAAGAGCAGCGCACCGGCGGTGAAGGTGAGCGAGCGCAGGTTCAGCCAGATGAAGTTCCGCTTCTCCTTCTCCTCGTAGACGATGTTGAGCGCGTCGAAGATCGCCTTCATGCCGCCGTTGGCGCTCCAGATCGACAGGAGGATGCCAAAGGCGGCCGTGAAGCCGAGTGTGCCGCCGCCCTTGGCGGCGATCCGCTTGACCTGCTCGCCGACGATGTCCAGGGCGCCGCTCGGCAGGATTCCCTGGAGGTTGGCGAGCTGATCGTTGATGGTCCCGGGGTCGGCGATGAGGCCGTAGATCGAGACCAGGGCGCCGATGGCCGGGAATAAAGCGAGGATCGCGTAGAAGGTGACGCCGGCCGCGATCAGCAGCACGCGGTCGTTGCCGAACTCCTGGACGACGCGTTTGCCGATGTCCCACCAACCCTTGGCTGGGATCTCGGTCGGGGTCTCGGCCTTGCGGCCACGGTCCGCCTCGGCCGCGGCGACGCGCTCCGCCGCCTGGCCCTCGTGCGTTTCCGGCGCGTCTTCGGCACCCAATTGGTCGCCGCGATCCGCTTTCGAAGGCGGGGCGCTTCGGTGTGGTAGCGCGACGACCCCGAGGAGCGCGGTGCCGAGGAAGATCGTCCACGCCAGGGATGCAGGTGCGGAGGACGAGCTATCGTGAGGTGTCTTGCGAGCATTCGACATGAGCCAGCCTGCTGATGGTGCCTAAGCATGAGGCTCGGCCGACGATCCAACGTACGCCTGGCTCGTTCGTTGCGGCAAGGTCTTGCGGGTATTTATAGTAACCCTGCTCTTGGCGAGCGAACTACGTCTTACCGCTATCGATGTCGGCGGTGCATCAAGTTCAGCCCGCTAACCTGACGCCTACCCCATTGATGCGAAGCCTAGGAGCATCATCGCAGGCAAAAGAGACGTCCTCCAGAGCTCCGTGAATGGCCGGTGCGCCGGTGGTCGGGATTCGGTAGGAGAAGCCCCACCACCTGGGCGACCACGTTGGCGAACCCGATGGCGGCTCGGACAAGTGGCCCGCCCTCACGCCTCGACGGACGGCATGGTGTCGTTACCCTCGCGCTGGCGGTCATCGAGCCGGCGCAACTCGGTGGCGATATCCTGAAGGCTGGTGTCACCCTTGCGCAGGACGCGGTCAGCCTCGGCGAGTTGCCGACGTTCGTCGGTGGTGACGTCGCGGGCGCTCAGGACGACGACCGGGATCTCGACGCAGCCCGGCATGTCCCTGAGGAGGTGAAGGAACGAGAAGCCATCCATCACCGGCATGGTCAGGTCGAGGAGCACGAGGCGCGGCGTCGCCTCGCGGACTTTATCGAGCGCTTCCGCCCCGTCACCGGCCTCGCGCACGGACCAGCCGTTGCGTTCGAGAACAGACCGAAGCCGCTCGCGCATGTCCGCATCGTCATCGACGACGAGGACATCGCCTGCCCCTGTCCCGAGCCGGTCGAGCACACCCTTCAGTCGCACCCAATCTACTGGCTTCGGAACCGCGTCCGCCGCACCGAGCGAGGCGCTCAGCGCTGCATCGGCGACGAAGCTGACCATCACCACTGGGATGTCCCGGGTGACCGGGTTGTTTTTCAGGGTCGCGAGCACCGTCCAGCCATCCACCTCCGGCATCATCACGTCGAGCAGGATCACCCGCGGCGCGAGGGTCTGCGCTAGGTCCAGCCCCGTGCGCCCATCCATGGCCGTGCGTACCGAGAAGCCCTGGCGGGTCAGGAAACGCCCCATGAGGTCGCGCTGGCTCGCCTCGTCGTCGATGACAAGGACCAAGCCTCGTGCGCCACTTCCGAGGCTCTCTCCGGCCACCTCCTCCGGCACGTCCCCGATGGCCTCGGATAGCGTCGCCGGAACGGTAAGGATGAAGCGCGTGCCGCGCCCGATGTCGCTCTCCACCGTGATGCTGCCACCCAGCAGCTCGGCGAACGCCTTCGTCAGGGCGAGGCCTAGCCCGGTCCCGCCGAACCGTCTCGTCGTGCTGCCGTCTGCCTGGACGAAGCGCTGGAACAGGCGCTCGACCTGGTCTGACGTCATGCCGATACCCGTATCCTCGACCGAGAAAGTCAACCGATCACCCTCTGGGATTGCGTTCCGGCGCACCCGCAGGGTGATGGTCCCGGCCTCCGTGAACTTGGCGGCATTCGAGAGCAGGTTGAACAGGCACTGGCGCAGCTTGGTCGCGTCGGTGTGCGCGCGACCGAGACCGTCCCCGAGATCGATGACAAGACGGTTGCCCTTCTTGCCGACCAGCGCGTCGACTGTGCCGGCGGCGTCGCGCACGAACGCCTCTACGTCGACGTCCTCTGCGTAGGTCTCCATCTTCTCGGCCTCGACCTTCGACAGGTCGAGCACGTCGTTGATCAACCCGAGCAGATGCTTGGCGTTGGCTTTGATCTTGCCGAGGTCCTTCAGGAGGCTGTCTTGACCGAGTTCCTCCGCCTCCTCCTCCAGCATCTCGGAATATCCGATCACCGCCGACAAAGGCGTGCGTAGCTCGTGGCTCATGTTGGCGAGGAAACTGCTCTTGGCCCGGTTGGCGTCCTCGGCCGCCTCGCGAGCGGCTTCGGCGTCGCGGCGTGCATCCTCCAGCGCCGCCTGGCTCGTGCGCAGGCCGGAGTTGGCGGCGTCGAGCCGGCCGAGTGTCTCCTCCCGCTCGACCATCGAACGGCGAAGGGCATCGCACACCAACACCATGGCTCCAGCGACGACCAGGTACTGAGCCAAGGCGATGACCTGCCCGAGGCTGAGCGAGACCGACTCGTCCGAGCGAAGGAAAAACCACGCAGCGGCAAAGAGTGAGACCCCGACCGCCAGGAAGCCCGGCCCCCGGCCCAGGGCGAGCACGGCCAGGAAGACGAGCGGCAGGTAGAGGAGGAACGGGGCGGTATCGAGCGGCGCGAGGAAGCGCAGCAACGTGGCGACTGCGACCGCTGCCACGGGCATGACGTAGCGGGCAACCCGGCCGAAACTGTGGCCCGAAATGGCTTCCATGAACCTGCGCACGGCCCTACCTCCCCGCGCGACCGACCCGTAGGTCACGCCCCAACGAGGATCTCGTTGTTGTGCACGACAAACCCGCCAGCGGGACCGGTCCGAAGCTGGTCGTGATCGCGCAGTCGGTCGCGTCGCGGTCACAGGCCATGACGATGCGGCCGATCCGAGGCCGATTGTGCCGGGCGTCGAACGTTTACCAACGGTGCCCAGTCAGACCCTCGAGGTAAACATTGAACCAGGCGGAAAAATTCATCGGCGCCGAGTCCTTCAGTACGCCGATGTCGCCGAGGTAGCTGGTGGCGTAGCGCGCCGGGATGGTTATGCACCGGTAGAGCGCGATGGCGAGGTGGGCGAAGTCGCGGCACATGCCGACCTGCTGGCCCTGGCCGTCGAAGGCGCTGCAGGTGGCATCCGACTGCATGTAGTCCAAGCGCAGCCAGCCTTCGGGCGTGCCGCCGAACAGACTCTAGGCCGTTTAGAACAGCTTATCGGTGTCGCAGTGGCGCGAGCCGGGCAAGGAACGGCAGCTCCTCGTCCGGGAGGTCCTGGACCGGGATCTGCCGTGCCTCGGGCCCATAGTCGTCCGGCCGGCCATCACCATCGATTTCGAAGTCCGCCGATATGGCGATGCGGCCCCCGGGACGAGGATGCGCGTGGCAACGTTGCCGAACCGGTCGCGGAACTGCCTGTTCGGAACCGACGGGTCGAACGCGATGAGCTGGCACGAATGCGAGTCGTGCTGTCTCTCCGGGCGCACGTTGAGCGGCAGCACCATCGGCGTCGGGCCGAACGTATCGAGGGCGACGGTGTCGCCACACCGGATGCGCCTGGATGACCCTCCATTCCGGGGACACCGGTCCAGGCGAGATATCTGCCGGGTCGCATGCCATGAAAAGGGTGCGTGCAGGTCGTTCCAGGGCGATGCTGCGCACAGCGAGGGATGGTGGGACGAAAGGGGGGCCGGCGACGTTATGGGAAGGCTGCCTGGTATCTGGCGGGGAGGAAGCCAACGTATGCCGACCGACGTGACGGAAGTCCCAAAGCCGCCCGCCCAGGTACCGCCGCCGCTCGTACCTGGCCTGCGCGGCCTGCTGACCCTGTCGGTCGGCGTCGTGCTCGTGGCAGCCTTGTATTTCGGGCGCGAGGTGTTCATTCCCCTCGTGCTCGCCGTCCTTCTCAGCTTCGTCCTGGCCCCGGTGGTCAGCCTGCTGCGCCGGATCAAGCTCGGGCGGGTGCCGTCGGTCATCGTCGCCGTCCTGCTCGCGCTGGGCGTCATAGGGGCTATCGGCGCGGTCATCGGCACCCAGGTCGCCGGGCTCGCCGGCAACCTGCCGCAGTACCAGGCCACCGTGCAGAAGAAGGTCGCGGGCCTGCAGCAGGGCTGGCTCGGCGAGGCCAATCGGGTCCTCGGCAAGGTCAGCCATGAGGTCCAGGATGCCACCCGGAAGGCTGATGCCGCCGGCACCACGGCGGAGACCGGACCGGCCGGCGACACGCCCAAGGCGCAGCTCGTACGCGTCCAGGAGGCCGAACCCTCGCCGCTGGCGCTGGCCGAGAAGGTGCTCGGCCCGGTCGTGTCGCCGCTGACCGACGTGTTCATCGTCCTCGTCGTCGTCGTGTTCCTGCTGCTGCAGCGTGAGGACCTGCGCAACCGCATGATCCGCCTGTTCGGGTCGAGCGACCTCCACCGTACGACAGTGGCCATGGACGATGCGGCGGGGCGGCTCGGCACCTATTTTCTCGCCCAGCTCGGCATGAACGCCACCTTCGGGGTGATCGTCGGGGTTGGCCTGTGGTTCATTGGCGTGCCCAACCCGCTCCTGTGGGGCGTGTTCTCGGCCATCATGCGCTTCGTCCCGTACATCGGTGCCTTCGTCTCGGGGGTGTTCCCGGTGGCACTGGCGGCTGCCGTCGACCCGGGCTGGTCGATGGTCATCGAGACCGCGGCGCTGTTCCTGATCGCCGAGCCGGTGTTCGGGCAGGTGGTCGAGCCGCTGCTCTACGGCCACTCCACCGGGCTCTCGCCCTTCGCGGTGATCGTCTCGACCCTGTTCTGGGGCTTCCTGTGGGGGCCGATCGGCCTGATCCTGGCCACGCCGTTCACGGTCTGCCTCGTTGTGCTCGGCCGGCACGTCGACAGCTTGGAGTTCTTCGACATCCTGTTGGGAGACCGGCCGCCGCTGACGCCCGTGGAGAACTTCTACCAGCGCATGCTGGCCGGCGATCCGGACGAGGTGCGCGACCTCGCCGATGCGATGCTAAAGGAGCGCTCGCTGTCGTCGTACTACGACGAGGTCGCGCTCAAGGGCCTGCAGCTCGCCGCCAACGACTACGCGCGTGGCGTGGTCACGCCGGCGCAGCTGGAGAACATCCGCGCCTCCTCCCGCTCCCTGGTCGACGACTTTGAGGATCACGAGGACGTCGAGCCGAAGGGCGAGAACAAGACGGTCAATCCGAACGAGACGCAGACCCTGGCCGAGCGGTCGCACCCGAAGAACGAGGCCGTGCCGGGCCAGGCCCCACCGCGGGACGCGCTCCCGGAAGCGTGGCGCGGTGAGGCGCCCGTGCTGTGCGTGGCCGGGCGCGGCCCCCTCGACGAGGCGTCCTCGGCAATGTTGGCTCAACTGCTGCGCAAGCACGGGCTCGGCGCCCGGGTCGCCGGCTACGAAGCAGTCTCGCGCGAGCGCATCCGCGACCTCGACCTGACCGGGGTTGCGATGGTGTGCATCTCCTACCTCGACATCTCCGGCAACCCGGCGCACCTGCGCTACCTGCTGGAGCGCCTGAAGCGGCGTGCCCCGCACATGCTGGTGCTGGTCGGGCTCTGGCCGGTGGGCGAGAAGGTGCTCACCGACGCCGCCATCGGCCGCGAGGTCGGCGCGGACTTCTACGTCTCCTCGCTGCGCGATGGCGTCGAGGCCTGCTTGAAGGCGGTGGACGCCGCGGGTCGCAGTCCAGCCGTTCCATCCGGCCGCCGGGCGTTCGAGGTCGTCTAATAACGGCCTCCTGCTCGGGCTCATCGAAGGGCGGGACTGAGACGTAGGCTTGGGAAGCGGCCCTCCGTGGCCGCTCGGGAGATGTGCCCATGTCGTCAGAGGTCCGGACGCGGATGACATCGCCGACGCCGGAGAACGGGACCAGGCTCCGGGCGGACCGGCTAGCCGGCCTGCTCTGGGCGATGCGCTTCGACGCGGACGGCTGCGGGCACATCGTCGATGCAGCCGTCGACCTCCCGGATCTCGGGGCGTTCGGCGCGGGCTTCCTGTGGTTGCACTTCGACCTGGGGAGGGCGGAACTCGACGCGGCCATCGGCCAGGGACAGCTCGGGCCGCAGCGGCTGGCGACGTCGGCCTTCGGACCGGATGAGCACCAGCGCATCACGGTCGAGGGCGACCATGTCGGCGGGGTCGTGGCCGACCTCAGCCGCGTCGCGGACGGCACGGAACAGGACGACGTCACCGGCCGCCTGCACTTCGTCATGGGGCCCCGCGCACTGGTCAGCGGTCGGCGGAAGCCCGTCGAGAGCCCGGAGGCCACCCGTGCGGCCGCGGCGGAGGGCGTGCGCATCGCCTCGCCCGTCCTGTTGCTGGAGACCTTGATCGGCTACGTCATCGCCTCCATCGCCGCCTCGGGCGGCAAGCTCTCGGACGAAGTTGACGGTATTGAGGACCACATCCTCGACGAGCGCGTGCGCGGCGACCGCAGGCGCCTGGGCCCGATCCGCCGCGACGCAGTGCGCCTGCACCGTCAGCTCCTCGGGCTCTGTGCCGTGTTCCATCGGCTGGAGGACGATGGGGCTACTCAGGACCTACCGCCTCAGGCCATGACGGTGGCGGGCCGCATCGCGCAGCGCCTCGACGCCCTCGACCGCGACATGAACCTGATCGCCGAGCGCAGCCGACTCCTGCAGGAGGAGCTCTCAGCACGCGTGGCCGATCAGTCGAACCGGCAGCTCTACACCCTGTCGGTGCTCACGGCGCTGTTCCTGCCCCCGACGTTCATCACGGGCTTCTTCGGGGTCAACACAAAGGGCCTACCGCTGGCCGACAACCCGCACGGAACGCTCATCGTGCTGCTGCTGTCGCTCGGCTCCGCCGTGCTCGCGTACGGGCTCATCCGCATCCTCGGTATCCGCGCGCCTCGTGAATGAGCGGCACCGCGGTGGATGGCATGATGCGTCGTCTGCCGTAGAACGATCTCGGTCATGCCTCAGGGCGCGGTGATACGGTTGTCAGGCATCATCGGTCGGCCGCGTGCGGTTTTCGCTTCGTCCGTCCCACGCCCGTTGATACGGTTGTACCAAGCGCGCAAACCGCGAGTGGCCGTCGAGCGTCATGCGTGTGTGCCTAGACCTACCAGCGCGATGCCCGCCGACCGTCGACGACCGGGCGCATGGGTTCGTGACCGGACCGGGCCCGTACGACGCCAGCTTCGCTCGGTCCCGGACGTCCGTCATGCTCCGCGCCGCGGTCGCAACCGCCGTGGTGATTGGTTGCCTGACGCCGGCGGATGGCTGGACGCAAGCGGCAAACACCGGCGCGGGCGGAGACCCCCGCACTTCGGTGGCCCAGCCGGAAGTGTCGGGCAAGCCGTCGGCTGTCGCCACGACCTCGATCCATGCGACGCTGGGCGACGCGGCGGACCCAACCGGCCTGCGCCGCTTCCTATCCGACCGTGGCGTCGTTCTCAGCTTCAACGCCATCGCCGACATCCTCGGGGACACGAACGGCGGCACGCGGCGGACCGCGACAGTGCTCGGCCGTCTCGACATGCAGCTCGACGTGGACCTCGACCGGCTCGCGGGGTGGAAGGGCCTGGCGTTCCGCGCCGAGGCGTATCAGATCAACGGCGCGGGTTTGACCCGGGCGGCGGTGAACGACCTCGCCGTGGTGAGCGAGCTGGAGGCGCTGCCATCGACCCGTCTGTACGAGTTGTGGGTCGAGCAGCAGCTTTTCGACGGCGGGTTGGCGATCAAGGTCGGCCAGGTCGCGGCCGACACCGAGTTCCTCGTAAGCCAGACCGCGACGCTGTTCATCAACTCGACGTTCGGCTGGCCGACCATCGCCGGCACGAACCTGCCGAGCGGCGGGCCTGCCTACCCATTCGGCGCCCCGGCCGTTCGGGTGAAATATCTCCCGAGCCCGAACCTCTCGTTCCAGGTCGGCCTGTTCGACGGCGACCCGGCCGGGCCGGCGCAGACGTGGAACGACTCGGACCCCCAGCGACGTGACCGCACCGGGACGAACTTCCGGCTGTCGGACCCGCCGTTCCTGATCGCGGAGGCCGCGTACGCCTACAATGTCGAGGAGCGGGACCGATCCGGCAGGGTCCTGGAGGAGCCAGGGACGGTGACGGTTGGGGGCTGGCACCATTTCGGCCGGTTCGACTCGCTGAGGGTCGACAACACAGGCCGCTCCTTCGCGGATCCATCGACGACCGGTATCGCGCGACGCTTCAGAGGCAACGACGGCATTTACGGGATCATCGACCAGACCGTGTACCGCGAGCCGGGCAAGGATGACGAGGGCGCGAGCGCGTTCGTGCGCGCCGTGGGCTCGCCCGGCGACCGCAACTTGGTCGACCTCTACATTGACGCGGGCATCGGTTACCGCGGGCTGCTGCCCACGCGCAATAACGACACCGCCGGCGTGGCCGTGTCCTACGCGCGCATCTCGCCATCCGCCCGGGGGGCCGACAGGGATACCATCCTGGAGACGGGTATCGCGATGCCGCGACGCCGGTTCGAGGCGCTGATCGAGGCGACGTATCAGGCGGTCCTGGGACCGGGGGTCACGGTGCAACCGAACCTGCAGTACGTCTTCCACCCGGGGGGCAACATCCCCGATCCGCGTGATCCGACCGGACAACACATCAAGAACGCCACGGTCGTCGGCATCCGAGCCACGTTGACCTATTGAGGCTTCAGGCGTCAGCTACGGTGGGGATGAGCAGGGCCAGGCTGCACCGGCAGAGAGCGGTCTCAGCCTCGACCAAGAAGCCGCGGTGACGCCTGCGGTCAGCGCATTGGGGCTCCGCTAGCCGGCTACCAAGGTGGCTGCGACTAAGGCGCGAACTTCCCGGAATCGGCCAAACGCCGCCTTCCTGCGTTCCAGTGGCAAGCCGCCCCGCGCGGCCGCGGACGTTCGAGGAGACGAGACCATGAGAAAGATCGCACTGGCGGCGCTGGCCGCCGCACTCGGAACCGGTGGGCTACTCGGCAGCACCGCTGCCCGGGCCGGTGGTTACGGCTACGACGCCTACGATGCGCCCGAGACGATCGTGACCCGCCGTACTGTGATCGAGCGCCGCGTCTTGTTGCCACCGCACGAGGTGGTACGCGAGGTGGTGGTCGAGCGTCCGGTCGTGCCCCCGCGCCGGGTCGTACGCGAGGTCATCGAGGAGCAGCCTGTGGTGTACCGCCCGCGCCCCTTGGTCCGCGATGTCGTGGTGGAGCGCGATGGCTACTACAGACCGCACCGGTTCGGGCAGCGTCCGGTCGGCTACGGGTACGGGCCGGCCTACGACCCGTACGACTAGGTCGAGGCGATTGGGTCCGGCTTTTCCCGAAGCCGGACCGATCTCATACCGAACCGATGCGCCTATGCCGGCGGGAACGGCTCGGACGCCTAAGCCTCGACGGCGACCGACGTGGCTCGGGACCGTGCAATCTTCGTTGAGTTACGCTGACGCGACGGTGTCTGCCATCCGTACCTGGCGGGCGCCGATAGGCTTCTGACCGCCAGTCGTGGTGTTCCGGGTGGTCTGATGCTCCATCCCGGCGTTGAGCTTGGTCCCCAGCAGCACGACGGTGGAAAGCCAGATCTAGGTCATGAAGGCGATGGCCGCGCCCAGCGAGCCGTCGGTAGAGGCGTGCAGTTGGGCCACGCCGCGCGTGTACTTTTTCAACGAATTTTCTCCGAAGCGGACATGCTGCTTTCGGCCAAATCCAGTCGCCTCCTGGCACCCGGTCCGAACGACCACGACTTTCGCCGGCATTTGCATCGGGTCAATAGGCTTCAGCGGCCGACCCGAGCGTCCCACCCCGACATCGTGAGGCGAGCGACAACCTCAAGCTCCTCCCGGCTGGCTCCATCGCGAGCCTGGAGCGACATGCCGTTCTGCACCGTCATCACGAAACGGGCGAGCCCCGGAACGTCCACCGAGGCGTCGAGATCGCCTTCCGCGACCGCGCGATCAAGCCGTTCCCGGACCGCCTTGAGTCCGATCGCCCGGGCCGTCCGCACCAGTTCGCCAAGTTCGGCGTGCCCTTCGCTGCCGGCCGCCGACAGCGTCACCATGCAACCGAGCGGCTCCTCGCGTCCGCAGAATCCCGTGAGGGCCGCGGCCGAATCCATCAGGAGCGCCTCGACGGCCGTTCGGGCGGTCGGTGCTGCGGCGAAATTGGCCCAGGCCATCGCCTCGTACTGCTCGGCGTAGTGGCGAAGAGCCTCGGCGTAGAGGGCCTCCTTCGAGCCGAACGCCGCGTAGAGGCTCGGCGAGCCGATCCCCATCGCTGCAGTGAGGTCGGAGATGGAGGTCGCAGCAAAGCCCCGGCACCAGAACAACCGCATCGCCCTGCCAAGGGCCGCCTGCCGATCGAAGGCGCGGGGCCGACCGCGCCCGCGGGCCGGTGCTGCCTCCGCTTCAGCTGACGTCGGACTCGATTTCTGCATCGATCGTTAGATAAATCCGTTGACCAGGTTCGACAACGCATTTAGCGCATTCTGTATCGTTCACAACAGAAAGATCGAGCCATGAGCGAACTGGCAGGCAAGCGCGCCCTGGTGACCGGCGCATCACGCGGCATCGGCGCAGCCATCGCCCTGGCACTCGCCGACCGGGGCGCGGACGTCGCCATCACCTACGAGCGATCCGCCGAACGGGCGGCCGAAGTCGTCCGCGCCATCGAGGCGAAGGGCCGCCGTGCCATCGCCATCCAGGCCGACAGTGCGGACGCATCGGCGGTGAAGCGTTCGATCGACGAAGCGGCCGAAAGCCTCGGCGGACTCGACGTCCTCATCAACAACGCCGGCATCGCCCGTGGCGGCCCGGTGGCCGAGATGAGCCTCGCCGACATCGACGCCATCCTCGACGTCAACGTCCGCTCGGTCGTGTTGGCGTCGCAGGCCGCGATCCCGCACCTCAAGGAGGGCGGTCGGATCATCTCCATCGGCTCATGTCTCGGGGAGCGGGTCCCATTCCCCGGTGTGACAGTCTACTCGATGTCGAAATCGGCCCTGCTCTCGTTCACGCGGGGGCTGGCACGCGAACTTGGTCCGCTCGGCATCACCGTCAACCTCGTGCAGCCGGGATCGACCGACACCGACATGAACCCAGCGGATGGGGCGCAGTCAGACATGCAGCGGTCGATGACCGCGCTCGGCCATTACGGGAAGCCCGAGGACATCGCGGCCTCGGTGGCGTTCCTGGCGAGCCCGGCAGCGCGTCAGATCACCGGCACCGCCATCACCGTCGACGGCGGTGCGAACGCGTAGATCTCATCGGCGGGCGTGGACCGATCCAGGTCCCCGTCTGCCGAGTGCGGGCGGGGCTGGCCGCGACTTGCACGGGCATTGCGGAGACGCCGTTCGATCGCTCCGCGACGCAGCCTTGCCGCCCTGGAATCGGAAGACCCCGACAAGGATCACGCCATGCGTGTTTCACTCATCGGTCTCGGTCATATGGGCATTGCCATCGCCCGCAACCTCGTCGCGGCCGGGCACGCGGTCTCCGCCTGGAATCGCTCGCCCATCGCCGCGGACCAGCTCGGCGTCCACGTGCTGACCTCGGCCGCCGAGGCCTTCCAGGCGGAGGCCGTCCTCACCATGCTGTCGGACGACGCCGCCATCCGCGCGACGATCCTCGACGGCGGCGCGTTGCAGGGCGCTCGCGAGGGCGTCGTGCACGTCGTGATGTCCACGATCTCGGTCGCGTTTGCGGAGGAACTCGCGGCGCATCACGCGCAGGCCGGTCTCGCCTACGTCTCCGCCCCCGTGCTTGGCCGGCCGGACGTGGCCGCGAAGGGCGAACTCAACGTGCTCGCCGCAGGCCCACGGGATGCGGTCGAGCGCGTGCGCCCCCTGTTCGACGTGTTGTCCAAGAAGGTCTAGGATCTCGGTGAGGAGCCCCAAGGGCCAACGCGGCGAAGATTGCCTGCAACATGATGATCACCATGGCGATCGAGGCGATGGCCGAGGCGGTGGTGCTGACCGAAGCGAACGGCCTGCCGCGCGAGACCTTCTTCGAACTCATTCTCGGCACGCTGTTCGGCAGCCGATCCTACGAGGTCTACAGCCGTCAGATCAGCGAGAAGACCTACGAGCCCGGCTTCAAGGCGAGCCTCGGTCTCAAGGACCTGGGACTGGCGAGCGAGGCTGCCGAAGCCGCCGGACGACGGCTGCCGATGTTGGACGTGGTCCGCGGGCAGATGACGCTGGCCGTCGAGGCGGGTCTGGGCGAGCGGGATTGGTCGATCATGGCCGACGTGACCATCCAGGGCAGAAAGTAGTCCGAAGCGACGCATCATCCGCCGTTGGTTCGCAGGTCCGCACGATCTCGTCGAGGAATTCCTTGGGGTTCGTTCCCAGCGCACTGACTGCTTCGAAGCAGACTACAATAGGTCCCCAACGAGGTTGGGTCGGTAGAAGGCGGCTCGCTTTTCCGGCTGGCCTACTCCGAAGCGGTCATTCCGCTTTCGGCCAAACCCTGCCAGAAAAGCCCGAGATCGCTCCGCTTGAAGGAGGCCGCGTGGCGACCGCTCGCGTCTCAGCTGCGGGCGGCCGCCACGATGCGGATCTATTTGCGCGTGGCACGGACCGAACACTGTGTGCGATCGTCGACCTTGGCGTCTTCCTTGGTGCTCAATTGCTCGGGCATAAGCGACGCGAGCTTAGCAGCATCGGCGAGCATGGCGGCACAGGTGGCGACTTCCTGTACCATCTCGTTCGTAAGACAGGGCTTGCGGCGGAGGCGACGGCTCAGTTTCTTCAGGTCGCAGGCCGCATCCATCACCAACGCCATGGCACCCGTATATGGCGAGTCGCTACGCGGAATGAGGTCATATCGCTCGGCGATCTCCCAAGCCCATTCAGGCAGATCGTCGGGATCAAGGAGGGTCTTGTCGTTCATCGTCGCGGCTCCGTAGCGCACGACGCCCGTCGCCGTGCCGGTACCTTTACGCGACCGAGTCGATGGAGGGCGCGCCGCAGGCTCAACCGCCGTGCCTGCAGTGCTGAAGTCTAGGGTCAGAAAGCGAGCGGCTCGGCTCGGCTCAGGTCCTTGGACAACGGCGCTTCGCATCATCTGCGCAAGGCACAAAGCTCCAGTGCGGACAGCACATTTGCCGAGGCGGGCACGAGCGCGAGGTGATGGGCGACGCAGCGGCATGAGAGAAGGCGATGGAATTGGGCCTCGACGGGAAGGTCGTTCTCATCACCGGCGGCTCGAAGGGCATCGGGCTGGCCTGCGCTCGCGCCTTCTGTGACGAGGGAGCGAAGATCGGAATCGTCTCCCGCTCACAAGCCAACCTTGACCAAGCGCGCGAGGCACTCGGCGGGATTACGGGGTACGCCGCCGACCTCAGCGATCCGGTCGCGGCGCTTGCTGCCCTCGACGCACTGGAGACTGAACTCGGCCCCGTCGATGTGCTCGTCAACAGTGCCGGTGCGGCCCGCCGCACGCCGCCAGACGAGTTGCCCCCCGAGCACTGGCGCGCTGCCTTCGACGCGAAGCTCTTCATCTACATCAACATGTTCGATTCGGCTGTGAAGCAGATGGCGACCCGGGGCAGCGGCGTGATCGTCAACGTGATCGGCAATGGCGGCAAGGTGGCGGCGCCAACGCACGTCGCGGGTGGGGCGGCGAACGCGGCCCTGATGCTCGCCAC
Organism: Methylobacterium sp. GC_Met_2; assembly: GCF_026540795.1. Lineage (NCBI taxonomy): Bacteria > Pseudomonadati > Pseudomonadota > Alphaproteobacteria > Hyphomicrobiales > Methylobacteriaceae > Methylobacterium > Methylobacterium sp. GC_Met_2. Next base: position 26,515 of record NZ_JALNUM010000009.1, on the reverse strand, counting down.
GGCCGGTCTGGCGCAAACCTACGCCGGGCGCGGCGTGCGCGTTGTCGGCGTCAATCCCGGGCTGACGCGGACCGACCGGGTCGCTGAGGGCATGCAGGCTGAGGCAGCGCTCACGGGCCTGGGCATCGACGAGGCGCAGGCCCAGGCCGAAGCGGGTATTCCGCTCAGGCGCATGGCCGAGCCGGAGGAAGTGGCGGCGACGGTGGTGTTCCTGGCCTCAGCGCGAGCCAGCTACGTGACCGGGGTGACGGTGACGATGGACGGGGCGAAAGTCGCGACTGTGGTCTAAGCGCGGGTGCGGGTTAATGCACCGCGAGGAACTCCAGCACCGATGCGTTGAACGGCTCCGGGTTCTCGCGGTTCATGGCGTGGGCGGCGTTCGGGATGACGATGGGGGTTGGAACGGCGGCGTTGCAGCGTTGGGCTGCGGCGAAGGCTTCGCCATAGCGCTTCGGGCTGCGCTCACCGGTGAGTGTCAGGACTAGGAAGTCGAATTTCGCGATGTCGGCGCAGGTGATGTTGCCGCGCTCACCGCTATCGACTCCGGTGCCCATATTGTCGAGTAGGATCTGCCGTTGGGCCGGCGAGCGCTTCGCCCAGGTCCCGGGTCCGCCTAGCCCGTCCGTGAACTCTTGAGCCGCCTTCTCGACGTTGCCATCTGCCAGATTGCGGCGCAGTCCACCGACGAGTTCCTTAGTCTCGGAGGCCATCTTCCTACTTTCAGGCGTGTCGGGCAGCAAGCCCTCCATGCCGCTGGCATCCTCAAGGATCAGGGTCTTGATCAGTTCGGGGTGCGCCTTGGCGACCATCAGCACGACGGCGCCCCCACGCGAGTGCCCGAGCAGGTGCACCTTGCTTAGCCCAAGCTGTTTGATCAGGGCTGCGACGTCTTCGGCGTGCTGACTGACTGAAAAGTCGTCACCCTTGCCGTCCCACCTCTCGGGATAGTAGTGGCGCAGGCTCATCGTGATGACGCGGTACTTCTTGGCGAATTCAGGCACCTGCGCGTACCAGATGCGGTAGTCGTTCAACGAGCCGTGCACCAGGACGAGGGGTTCGCCAGAGCCGGTCACTTGGTAGGTGAGCGGGTAGCCATCCACCACAACGCGCTGGGTGCCCTCCGGCGTTGACCAGTCAGCCTGGGCTTGCGTCGCCCAGAGCATCCAGAGCGCAAGCGTCACAGCGGACACAGCCTTCACCGTCACCTCCCTGATCGCCTTTTGCCGAGAAGTCTGGCGCGTGGGGCCGCGTTTGTCACCGAGCCGATGCGGCCCTCGCGGAACATTAGAAGGGCGCTGACAGCAGCCACCCCGCAACCGGAGCCTGCAAGCTCGGCGACCATCGTGCAAGGCACAGCCCGCTGTCGGCCGGGCCGGTGAGCCGTTATGCAGACTCGCACCGCCTGTTGACGGCGACGCAGCCGAAGGAGGACAGTTCACACCAACTATAAGCCGCGCGACGCGGACAGGGAGGAAGGGCATGCCGACGACGCGTCGTGAACTGCTCGGTGCCGGCGCTTCCCTTGCGCTCGGGACGCTCCCAACCGGCGCCGGCGCCCAAACCGCGCAGCCTAGGTCGGCCGCCTCCCCCGAGTGGGATCCCGGCTCGGTCGCCCACCTCCTGCCGACCAGCAGCCACGACCGCATCCTCATCAAGGCGTCCTTCCGCCAGCCCCTCGACGGCGCCCCCGCACTGCTGATCGACCAGCAGCGCTTCCCCGGGCAGCGCACCGATACCCGCGGTGGCTTCTGGCAGTTCCAGGCCGAGGATCTGAAATCCGGCACCCACTACCGCCTCGCCGTGGTCGCGGGCGATGGCAAGGCGCTGTGCGAGCCCTGGAGCCTCGCCACGATGCCGGCTCCTGACGACCGCCCCGAGAAGCTTCGCCTGCTCGTCTACTCCTGTGCGGGCGGGCACGACCTGTTCGCGCGGGCTGGCACCGGCTTCGAGTTCCTGCCCGTCGCGGTGCGCCAGCGCCTGCTGCGTCGCGGCCTGTCGTTCGCCCCCAACGCGCTGATTGCCAACGGCGAGATGTCTACTGGGACTTGCTCGCGCCCCGCGCCGCGCCGAAGCTCGGGGGTAACCCGGCCGCGCTCGCCTACGCCTGCTTCAACCGCAGCGCGCCCCTGCTCGGCGGCGCCAACGAGGAGGCGCTGCTGCGCGAGGCCGGCGAGCAGATCGCGCCGCTCTACGGCACCCTGTGTCGCTCGACGCCAGTGTTCTTCCTGCAGGACGATCACCACCACCTCGACAACGACGAAGCGACCGACGCTGTGGTAACCTTCCCGCCCGACTCCTTCATGCTGGAGGCCGCGCGGGCGACGCAGCGCCTGTGGTACCCGGAGTTTCTGCCCGACCCGAACCGCCCGGCCGGGCTGCCCGGCGCCGACCGTCCCGACCGCGAGGCTTCGCGCCCGTCCGGCCCATCCGAGAGCTTCGGGACGCTGCGCTACGGGCGCCTCGCCGAGGTGTTGCTCTACGACGTGCGCCGCACCCTGACTCTGGCCGGCCCCACCGCGGTCTTCGTCGCGCCCGAGGTTGAGGGCTGGCTGAAAGCTCGCGCAGCGGCGCGCGAGGTCGCACACGTCGTCAGCGTGCCCCCGAACCTTCCGGGCTGGAGCGCTGGAAAATGGGGCGAGTGGTACCCCGACCTGCTCGAACCCAACGGCAAACTCTCGGTGGCCAAGTCGAAGCCCTACTGGCACTCCGGCTGGCTTGCACCGCACGACCGGCTGATGCAGTCGTTAGCGACGATGCCCGAGCGGATCCCACTCGTCGTGAGCGGCAACCTGCATGACATCGCCGAGGGCTACATGCGGCGCAGCGGGCGGCTCGACTTCTCGGCGAAGCCGGTGGTGACAGTGCTGTCCGGCCCGCCCGGCACGAGCACCGGCAGCTGGCCTTCGGAGTTCCGCGGGGTGGGGGCGCTGCCGCCGAATTATCTTGACGTAGAAGAAACCCTAAAGCCTCTCGAAGAGAACGGCTTCCTGATCATGGACTTCACGCCCGAGACAGTGACCCTGCGCTACTTCCGCTGGAATCAGAAAAAGGATCCGGTCGAGGCCATCGACACGCTCGAACCGTTTCGCTCGACGGAGTTGCGCCGTGCCTGATCCAGCGCCTTGGCGGTCATGTGGAGCCCGAACGAAAGCGTTTGAACTGAAGTTTGTCGCCGATGGTGGCCCCGGACACAATCAGCGTCCGGGGCGCCTTTCTCAGCCGATCATTCCATGCTTGGTGAGCACGCGTGAAATCAGCGCGAGCGCTTGGTCCTTGTCACGAAGGGTTCCCTGCGCCACCAGACCGTCGATGGAATAGGCGAGCACTGCCTCGAAGGCTTCCGAAGGCGGAATTGAAAGCTTCGGGATAACCTCATCCAGGGCAATTTCGAGATGATCCTGCGACACGCGCAGTTTCGCGCGACGCACCCTGGCTTGTTGAAGTCGGGTCATAGTTTTTCTCCATAGGTAGCGGGGTGCCACCACAGAGCCTTTACGTGACGAAGCGACCGCTCCACGGAGCCATGGGCAGCGTCGCGGAGTCCTTCAATTTCGCAGGAGCCCTTAACTCCGTGGGCGCCACGAGGCTGCCGTAGGTGGTGTCGCTCGAAGGGCCGAATTTGTAGGGCCTCGCCGGTGGGGCCACAGGGCCTTGCCAACGGCTCCAGCAGGCCCGCGCCGCCATTACAGCGGCTAGGGCAAGAAGGGCCTCAGCGGCCTTGCCTGCGCCCTGCAACAGGCATTGGTGCATAAGGGGGGCTGGCCTAAGCAACCTACTCGGTAAAATTGCTGGTCAAACGAAAATCTATGAGCACGAAGCTGCGGGAGATTAGGCAATCAGGGTCGTCATGAGGGTCAGAAATCCGGCGTTCGCAGATCACCACGAGGGTTTGCAAGCCCGTTGGCGCGACCGCACAATCCTCACATTGCCGACGGTCGATGATTGGTGACCAGACGATAAAGTATAAAAATCTCAGCTGGCCAAACTACCCTTCGAACCGGAAGTTGAGGCGCTCGACAAGCAAGCACCTCATGCGCGGTGGAGAGCAAGTTTTTCGGGGTCCCCGAAAAATCAGGCGAGCCGGTCGTGAACAGCACCAACCGGCCGGCGCTGTTCCGAACCCGCACACCGCGATGCTTGCGCTCTTATGATGCGAGCTAAAGCCGTGCCAGCGCTGTTCCCGAAAAGCAGCTGATCGAGGCGCCGCTCGCCCATGATATCGAGCATCCGAATGCGTTGCCCAGTTCGTAGCCAATCCTTTTGAATGTGCATCGCTGATGGCTTTGTTTTTTTCGCGTATGAGCTAGCCCGCCTTCTCGAAAAATGACCGACGCGCGAAACTTTTTGCGGAGCTTTCAAGATGTAGAGCAGCTGACGAGGCACATCGGCATAGGCGACCGATTTGATATGAACCGCTGAGACGCGTTCGAACATGCTCCGATGCCTACGGCGAAGTGGTGCAACCTGCGCACTAACCTCCTCGTTTGTCTTTCCCCAGGTGAGAAGGTGACAGTGCCAGCTGACCGAATCGGTAAAACTCCAGCCATCCGGGCCCCATTTCGAGAACAACGCGGCCTCGATCATGCCTAAAAAGGGGATCTCGCCCATTCCTTGCCGGGCGATCTGCTGCAGGGTCACGACATCAAAGGCCGCAGCCGGACTCCGGTGCCGACGGGCGGCCCGCATCTGCCGCGTTCCTGGCCCTCCATCGTTGATCGCACAGGCACAACGCGCGGGTGTGATGGTGACGAGGTGAAGCGGCCCGGCCGCTATTCCCTCATGCGCGAGCACTTGCCGTAGGGCGGTCTGGGCGAAGTTGATGCGGGCTGCTGCGTTATTCGCATGGAGCTTTCGAGCGCTCGCAGCGAACAAGGTCTTGGTTGCCGGATCGGTCGCCGTATCGGTATGGTTTTGTCTCGGCCGAATGATGTAGTTGCACATCTTGATGTCAGCCCACTGATGCACGTCGATGAACGTGCGCAGGTTAGTTATTTCACGTGGCTTAGCACTCCCAGGCCAAGGGTGGGGGGGGTCGATACACGAAATCGGGGGGAAAAGGGGCCTTTTCACTGCCGAACGTTATAAGGTTTTTCATGGTTTTGGGTACTTTCAGGGGGCTGAAGTGTGTTATACGGTTTGGGCATAGCTTCGCAGCCAGCAGAGCTAGTCGCTTTGCTGCGGGTGTGTTTACCCAAGGGGTTTTGTGAAAAATTCTATCTGTTGAGGCTCGCGCAACAGCTCCGTGATAGGAACCTCAGTACTGGAAATCAAGGTTCGAGGCTTGCTGCCGCAATTATGCGGATATGCCAGTCGCGGCCATCAAAACCCAAAATCTCTACTTCGACATGGGCACGACAGCCATCTTGTAACCGCTCGAAACTTGCGCCTTTCGGGCCTAGCACAGCACGCAGCGTAATTTGATCTTCGGCCACTTTGCCCTGTTGGTTGGTCGCTGGTGCTGCGTGCTGCGCCGAACGTGGCCCGTTCGACCTAAAGCCGGGCGATGCGTTTGGACCATCTTGCTCGACAGACAATTTACTTGAGTCGTTGCGGACCGCTGCCCCATCTGGTGTTTTCTGTCGGTGCGAACGAACATTCTGTTTCACCAACTTGTCATAACCACCAGCGGCGGTGACTCGTGCGGGCAGATCTTCAATGGACAGTCCTTCTTCGAACATCATTCGAGTCGCCCGGTAGTAGTAACTGCCTTTTTTATTATCCACGTAAGCCCTGGTGCACACAAAACGCAGAGCAGCAGTTGGGTTGTTCTTGGTACGAAGCCAGAATTTAGCCCATTCCCCGTTGAAACTTGTTTGATCGCTCGTGGGGTGTTCTGCTAGGTGGCGCGCCAACAGATGGCACCACTTCACTTGCTGATCGATTGCAGCTCGTTGCCTGTGATCATCGAGCGCAATGCGCCGCCGAAGCAACTCGATTGCCCCTTCAACCCCTCCCCGCCGATGAAGCTCACCAATGCCGGGCAGACTCGAACTGGCCCGTTCTTTAGCCCACTGGCGAGCATCGCGGCGTCGCTCGGAGACGATTGAGGTAGGGGCGGCTTTGATGGGACGTCGGGATTTCATCGGACGCCCCCCTGCATCAGAGCGCGGATATCTTCACAGCGCCATGCGGTAATCCGCGGTCCAAATTTTACAGGTTGAGGGTAGCGCTGGGTGCGCACGCCGTCCCACCAGGATGACCTGCTGATCGGCAACGGTCCTCCGGGAGCAATTATGTTGACGAGTCTGACGTAGCCGGTCGGCGGCAGGCCGTCAGCCTTATGCTCAACTGCAACCTCTAAATTTTGAGTGGCCACTATGTTCTCCTCTCAAACAAGCGCCGCTGTGGCGCTTTGAACGAGGAAGAACATGCCCTCTGCACGTTATGCGCGGCAGAGAGCTACCGCCTTGCAACACAAGTAAGTCATTGCAAAATCAGCGTTTATCACCTCTTCCAAAGCCTTTCAAAATTTCATCAGTGAGAATGGGCAGCGGCGGTGGCGTAACAAGTTCAAATTCGAGGTCGTTAGGAAAGTGCGGGAAGTGCAAGGCCTCGATGGCACGTCGATCAAATTTTCGACATATCATGTCAGTTACTGTTCGGCATCGAGCCATATAGGAGCGAAGATCGACCCGACGCTGTAGTAACTCATCTACTGTTCGGCTAAAATCATTACTTGCGGGATCTAGCGTAAATTCCAATGTTGGGTGAAAGCGTTCGACATAGTGAAAGGGGGCGGAGGCCCCATGCGCTACCCAAAATGATCTAAAAGTGCGATGTGCAATTTTCCATCTACGACCGAATAGATTGTTTTGAAAGACATAGTGCGCCTTATTCAAGCTTACGGCATCGCGGTGATCATCCGATTTCGATTTATAGGCAACGATAAACCAAGCAAGGTGACCTAATACATCAAGTTCGGTGTATTTTTGATTGTCAATTTTCCAAAGCTCAAACGACGGCATCGCGAATATATAGTCGGAAAATAATTTCGATAATATGTCCAACCGTAGATGTCGAAAAAGCAGTTCACGATCCTCAGAATCAAGTTGATCAGCCGTGATCGCTCCGTGATGTTTTGAAAGATAAGAAATGACGCAGATCGTTATTGCCGCCGGGTGATCCGAAGTTGCAGTGGGCCAGCGAAGCCACGTTATAAATTTGAAAAGAGCTTCAAGAAATGAAAGCCGGTCAGTGTTAAATGTATCAACCAGACGCGCGATGGCATCGTCGATACTCATCTCCTGCGCGACTGTTGCAGACGGCATACCATGCGATGGATCGCGGTCACGCTTCCATCGATACACGGATGCGCGCGATGCTCCGAGACCTTTGATGGCTTCGGCAGGTTGCAGGCCTCGCTCACGAGCTGCGTCGAAAAGCGTGATTATACGGTCCTGCTCGGCAGGTGCGTGCCGTTTGCCCTTCAAGGCGCGGGGCGATTGTTTGTTGCGCTTCACTTTATCCGCCCTGTTCCCTCTTTGACGATTGGTCCGGCTCAGCGAGAAACGTGTTCCACTCCTCCATCAACTCTCGTCGTTTACCCAGCAAGTCGCCACGGCGGTAGGCAGCTTCGACCCGATTTTCGATAGTGTGCGCGAGAGCCATTTCAGCGACCTCGCGCGGCAAATTCGTCGCCTCAGCTGCCCAATCGCGAAAAGACGAGCGAAAGCCGTGTCCTGTGATTGGTACACCCATTCGTCGCAAAGCCATCAAAAAAACCATATTTGACAATGGTTTCGTTCCCGACCGACCTGGGAAGATAAGCGAGCTGTCGCCGGCCAGCACCTTCGCTCGCAACAGCACTTCACAAGCCCGCCCGCTGAGTGGCACCCGGTGTTCGCGGCCAGCTTTCATCCGCGATGCTGGAACCGTCCAGAGTGCCTGCGCCTCGTCAATTTCGCCCCACCGGGCATCGAGCACCTCGCCGGTGCGTGCCGCCGTCAGTATCAGGAACTCGAAAGCCAGCCGCCCGATCTCACCTTGGCCAACCATGCCCCGCAGTCGCGCGATAAAAGCTGGAACTTCAGCGTAGGGCAGCGCCGCGTGATGCTCCTCTCGCTCACCCTGCTTCGGCAAGCCCCGTGTCACCCCTTCAACCGGATTGTCGCCGCTGCGATATCCGGCCGCCTTCGCCCAATCGAGCACCGTACCGATCCTCTGGCGCACGCGACTAGCCGTCTCGCTCTTCGTCAACCAAATCGGCGACAATGCCCGCAACACGTCGGGGGTCTCGATTTGATCGACGCGCTTCGCGCCGAAATGCGGATTGGCGTAGGCGCGCAGAGTCGTAATCCACTGCGCTGCATGCTTTGGGTTGCGCCACGTCGCCTTATGCTCGGCGTGCACAGTCTCGGCCGCCTCAGCAAAGGTTGGGACAGTCACCTTTGCCTTACGTTTATCTGCAATCGGATCCCCGCCATTCCGGGCGATCTTGCGATAGGCAAGCGCCTTCTCCCGCGCTTCTGCGAGACTTACCAGTCCGACGCCACCGAACCCGATGTCGCGGCGTTGTCCTTGTATGACGATGCGGAGGATCCATCGCTTCGAACCTGTCGGATCAACAACGAGGTAGAGGCCGTGGCCGTCGGCGTAGCGCCCCGGAGTTTTGAGGGAGCGTATCTGAACGCTCGTCAATGCTTTCTCGGGATGCCGCCCCTTGCCTCCCATTGCCGGGTCCGCCCAATTCCAAAAAGCCATTATAGCCCACATTCGATGTGGGCTGCCAGCGGATTATATCGGATTAGGCTGGACGACGTTGCCTGCGCCCGCTGACCGCTATATCGCTGCCACTACAACCATTTTTGGCTGTCGCTAGCTGCAACCGGATCTTATTGGACTATCGAATAGGGCGGTCTCCGTCTCCGCCACTCAGGGCACCCAACTCACTGAAATCGCAGCTCGTTTTTGGCCCACCGGCCTGAAGGCCCCCGTCGATCCCGTGGATCTGCATGAACCCCTTCTCAGGGGCAGGGCCAAGCGAACACCCGTCGGATGTGCAGGCCGTCGACGGCACCCGGCAGAATGGTGTCGTTCATGCGCAGCTCGGGGCGTCCGTGTGCTTCGACGAGCTCTCCGACCGCGCCCGATCTGCTGCGTCCTGTCGGAGACATCGCACAGACCCGACCCGAGGCCCGGCAGGTCACCGGCGGCCTTCCTGAGCCCGTCACTGTGGATGTCGCAGATGAATTTCCGGGCTATCCGCGGCCGATGCCCTCTGCGCCGGCAACATACTGTGCTGTTCGAGGCGTCCGCTTCCCTTGAGATGCAGCGTTCGGCGGCCCAGGGATCCACGCCCGCCCTTGAATGATGCCCCGCTAATTGATAGCTTGCTATCGATGGGCGCGGGGCCGTCAAGGATCATCCTTCGCAATCGCCCGGGGGCGTGAGATGACAGCCGGAACCCTCCGCCAGCTCCGTCTGGCCTACACTCAAACGCTGCTGCTGTCCGGCCGCCAGTGGCGGCGGCTCGCCAACGCAGCGACCGAGGCGCATGGCATCTCGGAAGCCAAGGCCATGCCACTGGTGCTTATCGCCCGCATGGGCGGCGCGCCGCGGCAGACCACCCTGGCGGATGCGATCGGCATCGAGGGCCCGTCGCTGGTGCGGCTGCTGGATCAACTCGAGAAGGCGGGCCTCGTCGCCCGCCGGGAGGACCCGACCGACCGGCGCGCGAAGGTGCTGACCCTGACGCCGGGGGGGCAGGCGGTCGTGGCGCGAATCGAGGCCGATCTGGAGCGGCTGCGGGATGCGGCCTTCGCCAAGGTGAGCGCCGCCGACCTGGAGGCAGCTTTACGGGTGTTCCAGGCCCTGCAAGACCATATCGGCGGCGCGGTCGCGCTCGACGAGGCGGAGGCCTCGGAATGACCCTTCCGGGCTGGCGCGACTGGGCCTTCGCGCTCAAGACCTTCGGGGCCGGCATGCTGGCTCTGTTTCTGGCGTTCTGGATCGACCTGCCGAATCCCTACTGGGCACTCGGCACCGTCTACATCACCAGCCAGGTGTTGGCCGGCGCCACCCGCTCCAAGGCGCTCTACCGGGTGCTCGGCACCCTGCTCGGGGCGGTGGTCACGGTCGCCCTCGTGCCGAACCTCGTGAACGCGCCGGAACTCCTCACGCTCGCCATCGCGGCCTGGGTCGCGACGTGCCTGTACGTCTCCCTGCTCGACCGCACCCCGCGCAGCTACCTGATGATGCTCGGCGGCTACACGGCGGCGCTGATCGGCTTCCCGGCCGTGGGCGAACCCGGGACGATGTTCGATATCGCCGTGGCCCGGGCCGAGGAGATCACCCTCGGCATCCTCTGCGCAAGCCTCGTCAACACGGTCGTGCTGCCGCAATCGGTGGCGCCGGTGATCTCCGGCCGGCTCGACCTCTGGCTGCGCGACGCGCGGGAGTGGGCCATCGACGTCCTCGCCCGCACCCGCGCGTCGCGGGACACGCAGGCCACCCGGCTGAAGCTCGCCTCGGATGCGGTCGCGTTCGATGCCCTGGCGACGCCGCTGCGCTACGACATGACCGGTGCGGAGCGCTCGGCTGAGGCCATGGCGACCCTGCGCCAGCACATGCTGATGTTCCTGCCCATCGCCTCCGCGGTCTCGGACCGTATCGAGACGCTGGAGCGGGCGAACGCGCTGCCGCAGCGCCTGCGCACCCTCCTCGACGCCATGGCGGCCTGGCTCGCGGCCGGAACCACCGAGCAGGCGCAAGCCGACCGCCTGAAGGCCGACGCGGACGCCCTCGAACCCGGGCTCGGCGAGCGGCCATCCTGGGACGCCCTGGTACTGGCCAGCCTCCTGGCGCGGCTGCGCGACTTCATCGACCTGCGCCAGGACGCCCGCATCCTGCAACGGCACATCGCGGATGGCACGCCGGTCACCGAGGACCTGACCTTCCGGTACACCGCGGCGGCACGCACGATCCGCCACCGCGATCACGGCATGGCGCTGCTGTCGGCTCTGGGTGTGTTCCTGACCGTCCTGGTCACCTGCGCGATCTGGATCGCGACCGGCTGGCCGCACGGCTCGGCCGCCCCGATGATGGCCGCGGTCGGCTGCAGCCTCTTCGCCGCCCAGGACGACCCCGCGCCATTCATCGTGAGCTTCGCCAACTCGGCCATCCTCGGCGCCCTCGGGTCGGGCGCCTACCTGTTCGCCGTCCTGCCGCTGGCCACCTCCTTCGAGATGCTGGCGCTCGCGCTGTCCCCGGGCCTGCTGATCTGCGGGGTGTTCATGGCCCGGCCGAAGACCGCGCCCCTGGCGATGGGCGCGGCGCTCAACGGCTCGGCCATGATCGCCCTCCAGGGCAGCTACACGGGCGACTTCGTGGCCTTCGCCAATTCGTCCGTCGCGGTCATCGTCGGGATGTGGGTCGCCGCCATCGTCACCCGCCTCGTCCGCTCGGTCGGCGCCGGCTGGTCGGCGCGGCGGTTGCGGGCCATCAACCGCCGCAGCCTCGCCCGCGCCGCCGAGCGCCAGGGCGCGCAGAACGGCCTCGAACTCGCGGCCCTGATGCTCGACCGGGTTGGCCTGATCGCGCCGCGGCTGGCCGCCCTGCCGTCCGACGATGCGGAATGGACCGCCGACCTCCTCGCCGAGGTCCGGGTCGGCATCAACGTCGTGGAGCTGCGGCGCGACCGCCGGCAGCTCTCGGAGCCGGCCCGGGCGGCCGTCGAGGCGCTCTTGGCCGCGCTGGCACGCCACTTCGGAGCCGAGCCGGGAAAGCCCGCCCCCGACCTGCTCGACACCATCGACGGGGCGCTCGACGCCGTCTCCCGCGATGCGCGGCAGGCGCCCGGACGGGCCGCCTTGATGGGACTTGTGGGCATCCGGCGCGGCCTGTTCCCGGACGCGCCGGCCTACCGTTCGACCCTGCCCAGGACCATGCATCCGGAGCTCGCGGCATGACGGGTGAACTCGATCTCTACGGGGTCTTCGTGCCGAGCCTCGCGGCCTGGATGTTGATCGCCCTCGCGGTCAGCCTGCCCCTGCGGCGGGTGCTGGCCTGGAGCGGGTTCTACCGCATGGTCTGGCACCGGCCCCTGTTCGACCTCGCCCTCTACGTCGTGCTCCTCGGCCTCGTCGTTTCGGTCGCGGTGCCGCTCACCTCCTGATCGGCAGGCGCGTCCGGCCGCCCCCCTCGCCCCTGCACAGATCTTCCGGATCGACCCCATGCCTCGGTTGCTCGCCCTCTTGGTCCGCCTCCTCGTCACCCTCGGGATGGTCGCCGCCGCCATCGTCGTCGGGCTGGCGCTGTGGGACTACTACATGGAGGCGCCCTGGACCCGGGACGGGCGGGTGCGGGCCGACGTGGTGCAGGTGGCCCCCGACGTGTCCGGCCTCGTCACCGAGGTGCTGGTCGCCGACAACCAATTGGTGAAGCGGGGCGACGTTCTCTTCCGCATCGACCCCGAGCGCTTCGACCTGGCCCTGCGCCAGGCGGAGGCGATGGTCGAGGGCAAGCAGGCGACCGCCGAGCGGGCCGCCGCCGACTACGTCCGCTACCAGAAGCTCAGCGACGCCGCCGCGTCCCAGCAGCGGGTCGAGGCGGCCCGGGCGACCGACCTGGAAGCCAAGGCGGCCTACGGACAGGCTTTGGCCGACCGCGATCTCGCCAAGCTCAACCTCGAACGCTCCGCGGTGAAGGCCTCGGTCAACGGGCGAATCACTAACATGGAGTTGCGTCCCGGCACCTATGTCACCACCGGGCGCGGGGTGATGGCGCTGATCGACCGCGACACGCTGCGCGTCGAGGGCTACTTCGAGGAGACCAAGCTCCCGCGCATCCACGTGGGCGACCGGGCCAGCGTCCGCCTGATGGGTGAGACGTCGACGCTGAACGGCCGCGTGGAGAGCTTCGCGGGCGGCATCGAGGACCGCGAGCGCACCGCCGGCTCGAATCTGCTGGCCAGCGTCAACCCGACCTTCGCCTGGGTCCGGCTGGCCCAGCGCATCCCGGTGCGGATCAAGCTGGACGACGTATCCGACGAGACCCGCCTGGTCTCGGGCCGCACCGCGACGGTTGCCGTCGAAGCCGCGGGCGAGAGACCGCATTTCAGCCTGTTCGAGTCCTGGCGCGGGGCGCCGGAGCCCGCAGCCCGGGTGACGAAGACCCGTTGAGGCCCGGCCGGCGACCCCATCTTTCAGATGGGCAGACGGATCTGGAGACGGACCATGGCCACACCCCCTTCGAGCCAGCCCCCGGGCGGACCGGACCGCGTCCTGGCCGAGGCACCCTACCGGATCGGCGCGGCGACCGTCGTCGTGCGCGACCTCGATGGGCTCACGCGGTTCTACCGGGACATCCTCGGGCTCCGCATCCTCTCGGAAGCCGATGGCGCCATGCAGCTCGGGACGGGCGACACGACCCTTCTCGTTCTGCGGCACGACCCGAATGCGCGGCCTCGGCAGCCCCGAGAGGCCGGCCTGTTCCACACGGCGTTCCTGCTGCCCGGCCGGGGCGACCTCGGTGCCTGGCTCCTGCACGCGGAAGAGCACGGCATCGCGCTCACCGGCGGAGCCGACCACAGCGTGAGCGAGGCCGTCTACCTTGACGATCCGGAAGGCAACGGCATCGAGATCTACGTCGATCGCCCCGCATCCGCGTGGCCGCGGGCCTCGGACGGCTCGGTCGCGATGCGCAACGAACGGCTCGATCATGCGGGGCTCGTCGGTGCCGCGACACGTCCCTGGTCGGAGATGCCGGCCGCGGGATGCGTCGGGCACGTTCATCTCCAGGTGGGCGATCTGGATGTGGCGGAGCGCTTCTACACGCGCTTGCTCGGCTTCGACGTGATGTGCCGGTATCCCGGCGCCCTGTTCCTGGGGGCGGGCGGCTATCACCATCAGCTGGCCGGCAACGTCTGGAACAGCCGTGGCACCCCGATGCGCTCGGAAGGAACGACGGGTCTCGCGGAGGTCACGCTGCTCACGGACGAGCGGACGCTCGCATCGGCGCGGGTTCGATGCCGCGAGGTGGGTGTAACCGTCAGCGCGGACGGGGACGCCGTCGTGGTCCGCGATCCGTGGGGAACACACCTTCGTCTGAAGCCGCGGCCGGGGCGCTGACGGTTGGCGCCCGCGCGGCGCGTTGATCCGCGTGGATCCGCGCGAGGGCCGCGGGATGGAGACCTCGCTCCGTTCGATCTGGCTCAGGACCCGATGCAGATCGAACGGCTTGGGCAGGAAGGTCGCACGGACCGGAAGGGCCTCGCGGCTGACCGGCGCCTCCCCGGAGACCACGAAGAGGAGCGTCGGCGGGAATCGTTCGCGCACGTAATGCGCGAGCTTCAACCCGTCCATGTCGCCGGGCATCTGCACGTCGGTCAGCACGACCCGGATCTCGCCGTGCCGCGCGAGCAGCGCGATCGCCTCCTCGGCGTTGCCCGCCCCGAACACGCGCCAGCCCCGCTCCGCGAAGACGTCGAGGATGTCGAAGCGCAGGGTCTGCAGGACGATGGACTGGACCACCGCCGGCACGTTCTTCAGCCTGTGGGCCAGTTCGCGTTCATCCTCCGCATGTCTTCCTCGGCCCGCTTGCCGGCGCGGAAGTCGCGGGTGACGGTGCCGTAGCCGAGGGTGTTCCCGTCCAGATCGGTGACGGGGAACATCGCGTTGAGCACGGGGATCGGCTCGCCCGTGACGAAATGGCGGACGCGCAGCTCGCTGGCCCAGTGCCCGTCCCGCCCGACCGCCGGCAGGACTTCATTCGCCACGATCACCGCCTCTTCGGGCGGGAAGAAATCCGCGATGACGCGTTCGGTGATGTCGGCTGCGCCGAGCCCGACCGGTTCGCGGGCCGCGTCGTTCATGTAGACCACGCGCCCATCGACATGCGCCATGCCGATGAAGCCGGTGCTGTTCTTGGCCAGCCGCACGAAGCGGTCGCGCTCCTCCGCGCTCTCGCGCAACGCCGTGATGTCGCCCGATCCCGACAGGATGCGCTGCGACGTGCCGTCCAGGCCCCGGATCGGACTGGCCGTGCCACCACTTGGGGTGCCCCGCAGGGTGCTGGCGCGTCCCACGAAGCTCGCCGAGCGTCCCGCGCGCGCCCTGCACGGCCGCCAGCGCGTCGATGTGGCCGCTGCCGGTCCAGAAGTCCGGCCACGGGCAGCCGGCGATGGCGTTGAAGGCGCTGACCTCCATCACACGCTGATCGCCTTCGCTCATGAAGGTCAGCCTGCCGTCGAGGTCGAGCACCTCGATGCAGTCGGTCGAGTTGGCCAGGACGCTCGTCAGGAAGGCCTCCCGTTCCGCCGCATCCGCCGCCACGCGGAGCAAGCCGTCTCGGGCAGCATCCGAGGCGCACAGGGCCTGCCGCAGGACGACCACGAGTCCGACAAGGCCGGACGTCGTCGCGGCGTAGAGCGCGGATGCGGTCCACCGGATCGACGCGAGGTTGCCGGACGCGGGAGGGGCGAGGAGCACGTAGCCGGCACAGAGGGTCGACAGCAGCGTGGCCCACAGCCCGGCGCCCCCGTCCAGCAGCAGGGTCACCACCACGACGGCGGGCGTGAACAGGAACCACGGGGCGAACGCGGCGAACACCGCGAAGCGCAGCAGGGCGACGGCAAAGACCGCCAGCGCCGCGATGCCGTATCTCAGGAGAAAGGGCGGCCTTTCGACGATTCCAGTGCGGCGTCGAGAGAGGGCGAAGGCCGGGATGGTCGGCGTCTCACTGGCACAGGACGGTCAACGTCAGGTCCATCCCGTTGCCGGGACGATAGTGTCTAGGCCGAGGCTGACCGGGATCGCACGGGGCACGATTCCGGCCGCCCGAGCCGGCCTCGTCCGGTCCTGAGATCGCACGTCATCGGTCCGCGGTCGGGCTGCAGCCGAACTGGGATCGGTAGCTGCGTGAGAAATGGGCTGCGCTTGCGAAGCCGCAGGCCGCCGCGATCTCGCCGATCCGGAGTGGGCTCTGCCGCAGCAGGCGCCGGCCATGGGCGAGGCGGATGGCCCGGTAATGGGCCGTGAAGCTCAGGCCCAGCTTCTCGATGAACAGCCGGTCGAGGTGGCGCTCGCTGAGCGACACGAGGCGGGCCATGGCGTGGCGTCCGAGCGGCGCTTCGATCGTCTTCTCCATCGTCTCTATGATGGCGAGCAGGGCCGGGTGATGGATCCGGTACCGCTCCGCCGCGGAGGCGCGCTGCGGGTCGTCGGCCGCGCCCACGGCCGTGTGCAGGAACCAGTCCGACACCCGGCGGGCGAACGCCGCCCCCATGCGTTCAGCAATCAGCCCGTAGGCCATATCGAGGGGCGCGACCCCGCCGCCGCAGGTCGGCCGGTCGGCATCCGCGACGTAGCGTGCGCGGGTCAGGCGCGCATCCGGAAACGCCTCGAGCGTGGCCCCGGCATATTCCCAGTGGATCGTGAAGGCGCGATTGCCCAGCAGCCCGGCCGCGGCCATCAGGTAGGCGCCGCCCGAGATCCCGCCGATGCGCACACCGAACCGGGCCATCCGCCGCAGGGCCGCGTGGATCGCCGGCCTGTCCCAGCCCGCCGGTTCACCGCCCGCGCAGACGAAAAGGGTGTGGAGACGGAAGCGCGCGCGGGGCAGCGGCTCGGTGGGAACCTCGGCCCCGGAGGAGGACACGACCGGGCCCCCGGCCTCCCCGAAATAGCGCAGCCGGTAGAGGGCCCGCCCGGCGAGGTCGTTGGCGGCCCGGAACGGCTCGCAGGCCGAGGCGAACGACAGCAGCGCGAAGCCGGGAACGAGGAGGAACCCGATCTCCTGCGGGCGCTCCCCGCAGGCCGGATCGCCCTCCTCCGATATCCGCGGTCCGGTCTGGCTCATGCGTGCAAGAAACCGTCTCCTGCGGTCAAGCGCAATCGGCCGGGACCGGCATCCTGGGCGGCATCCACCGTTCTCCCGAGATCGCGTCCGAATGCCCGGCTCCGCAGCACCGCCCTCCGTCGCCGACCTGCACGACGGCGCCTGCACGCCCGGGGACGCCCGATGACCCGGCGGGTGGATGTCGCGGTGCTGGGATTGGGCGCGATGGGCAGCGCCACCCTGTACCAGCTGGCCAAGCGCGGGGCCTCGGTCATCGGGATCGACCGCTTCGTGCCGCCCCACACCCTCGGGTCGAGCCACGGCGAGACGCGGATCACCCGCCAGGCCGTCGGCGAAGGGCGCGACTACATCCCGTTCGTCACCGCCTCGCACCGCATCTGGCGCGAGCTTGAGGCCGCGACGGGCGAGACCCTGCTGAACGCCTGCGGCGCCCTCGTCATGGCGCCCGGCCACGGGGTCTCGTCCCACCACGGCAAGCCGGATTTCGTCGGCCGCTCGATCAGTGCGGCCGAGGGCGCGGGCATTGCCCACGCGGTACTCGACGGCGCCGAGGTCGCCCGCCGCTTCCCGCACTTCCTGAATCTCGCGGGCGACGAGAAGGCCTATTACGAGCCGGGCGGCGGCTACGTGATCCCGGAGCGCTGCCTCGCGGCGCAGCTCGCCTGCGCGGCCGCGTCGGGCGCCGAGATCCGGACCGGCTGCGCGGTGCGGGCGCTGCGGCAGGACGGGGACGGGATCCGCGTGGAGACCACCGACGGCGAGATCCGCGCCGACCGCGCGGTGGTCGCCGCCGGCGCATGGACGGCCCCGCTGCTCGGCCAGCCCTTCGACCGCCTGCTCACGATCCGCCGCCAGGTGCTGCACTGGTACGCCCTGACGGACACGGCCGCCTACGGCCCGCAGGCGCCGGTCTTCATCTGGATGTACGGGACGGGCGACACGGACTACCTCTACGGCTTCCCCCCGATGCCTGGGGAGCGCACCCTCAAGGTCGCCACGGAGCAGTACGGCACCAGCACCACCGCCGACGCCGTGGAGCGCCGCGTCGACCCGCTGGAATCCGCCGAGATGTACCAGCTGCGGGTCGAGAACCGGCTGGCCGGCGCCACCCCGGCGGTCGTCCGGGCCGCGGCCTGCGTCTACACGGTGACCCCCGACCGCGGCTTCATCATCGACCGGCACCCCGCGATGGACCGGGTGCTCGTGGTCTCGGCCTGCTCGGGGCACGGCTTCAAGCATTCGGCCGGCATCGGCGAGGCGATCGCCGCAGACCTCGCCGGCGAGCCGCGGCACATCGACCTCGCCCCGTTCGCCCTCGCGCGCTTCGGTTGATCCGCCAGGCGCGGGCGCTGCACCCGCCCGGGACAGGGCTCCCCGTCACATCCTACGCCGGCTGGCGCAGCGCCGGCATCGCGCCGAAGCGGATGATCTCGTGGTGCATCCGGTCCAGCGGCAGGACCTTCATGGCCGCGCCCCGCTCGATCGCCTCCTTGGGCATCCCGAACACCACGCAGCTCTCCTCGTCCTGCGCCACCGTGAGCGCCCCGGCCCGGCGCATCTCCAGGAGACCGTTGGCGCCGTCATCGCCCATGCCGGTCATCAGGATGCCGAGCGCGTTCGCGCCGGCACAGCGCGGCCGCGCGGAACAGCACGTCTACGGAGGGCCGGTGGCGCGAGACCAGGGGGCCGTCCTTCACCGAGACGGTGTAGCGGTTGCCGGTCCGCTGCAGCAGGAGGTGGCGCCCCCCGGGGGCGATCAGCGCCCGGCCGGGCAGCACCGCGTCCCCCTCCTCCGCCTCCTTCACCGCGATGGCGCAGAGGCCGTCGAGCCGCCGGGCGAAAGCGGCGGTGAAATGCTCCGGCATGTGCTGGACGATCACGACCCCCGGGCAATCCGGCGGAAGCAGCTCCAGCACGTCGCGCAGCGATTCCGTGCCCCCCGTCGAGGCGCCGATGCAGATGATCCGGTCCGTCTTGGCCACCGCCCGGTTGGGGGTCGGGGCCGGCAGCACGGCGTCGGCCGTCAGCTTCTTCTCGACGCGGCGGGGCTCCGGCCGGCTCGGGCGCAGCTTCGCCCGGGCGGCGGCCCGGACCGCGTCGGAGGCTCGCACCGAGGATTCGATCAGGAACTGGCGGGTGTCGATCCGGGGCTTGGACACGACATCGACGGCGCCGGCCTCCAGCACGTCGAACAGCGTTCGGGAGCCCGCCTCGGTGAGGGCCGAGCAGACGATCACCGGGATCGGCCGCTGTGCCATGATCTTGCGCAGGAAGGTCAGCCCGTCCATCCGCGGCATCTCCAGATCGAGGAGGATCACGTCCGGCACCGCCTCCTGGATGCGCCGGGCCGCGATGAACGGGTCCGCGGCCGTACCGAGCACTGTGATGTCGGGCGCGCCCTCCAGGATGGTGACGAGGGTCTGCCGGACCGCGGCGGAATCGTCGACGATCAGGACGCGGATCGGATCCTGCCGGGTCATTGAATGGGGTCTCGCATCCTGCGGAAGATGGTGGACGACATCTGTTCGAGCCCCGGGACGCCGGTCCCGGTCATCGATTCCGAATGACCGACGATCAGGAAGGCACCCGGCCGCAGGTGCAGGGCGAGGCGGCCGAGCACCGCCTTCTGCGTGTCCTTGTCGAAGTAGATCAGGACGTTGCGGCAGAAGATGACGTCCACGTCGTGATCGACCGCGTAGGCTGCATCCATCAAGTTGAGGTGCTTGAACCGCACCCGGCCGCGCAATTCGGGCACGATCCGCCCGAGCTTTCGCCCCGGGTCGCGGGAATCCATCACGTAGCGGCGGCGGATGGCCGGCGGGATCTGCGCCAGCATCTCCTCCGGGTACCCGCCGCGGCCGGGTCGGTGATCAAGGGCCTGCTGACGCAGCAGCTCGTCGAGCGCGCTATCGCCTTCGGCCTCAACACGGTTCAGGGCGCGGCCGTAGGCATGAAGCTGTCGGTCGACGTCCGCAGCACGGTGCTCGCCAACGCGCTGAACTATGCCGTCGCCCACGCGCCGGAGTGGTTCGTGAAGTGGGTCGGTGGCCCGGCGGCGATCCGCGACCACATCATCGCCCTGCTGCCCCAGGACCACGTGTCGTCGCTGGCCTCGGCCACCCCGACGGCGCTCGGCGCCACCACCGCCGACCCGGTCCGTAAGCTGGCGTGATGTTCAGCTTCTCAGCCCTGCTGAGCGCGCTGCTCGGCCTCCTCGCGCGGACGTTCTCGGACGTCATCGTGAAGGAGGTCGACAGCCTGCGCCACGACCAGGATCAGCGCGACCTCGGTGCGGCCCGGCAGGCGAACGTCTCCACCGCGGCGGCCGAGGTGGCGGAGGCTCGCGCCCAGGCTGCCGGCGACGCCGCTGCCGACGAGCCGGACGACGATCGCGACATTCTCCCCGAGGCGAAGCCATGACGTGCCTCGGGTTCGCCCTCGGCCTCGCCCTCCTGCACTGCGACCTAGGCCCCGCGCCGGCCAACTCCGCGGCCCGGTTCTGCGAGGTCATGACCTCGCCGGTCGCCTACGCCCGGACGGATGACGCGCAGACCCGGCGACGGCTGAGATCGCTGAACGCCGCGTGGCGGGCCACCTGCGGGAGCCATTGATTCGTGACCGGCGTCGAGATCGCAGGGCTTCTGAAAGACTACGGCCTCGTCGGGGCCGTGGCTCTGCTGCTGTACGCGCTGAAGGTCGTCGTCGGCCGGTGGCGCGACTGCATGCAGGAGCGGCTGAACGACAACAAGGCAATCACCGAGCGGATGGCAACTGCCCTGGAGCGGCAGGCAGCGACCAACGCCGACATCGCCGAGAACATGAAGGAGCTGCGGGACGGCCAGGGCGAGATCCAGAAGGTCGCCACTGAAGCCGCCCTCACCGCAGCAGCTGGCCGGCGTGAGACCAACGCGAAGCTCTCGGATCTGAAGACCGGTCAGGACCGGCAGCCCTCGGGAGCTGCCAAATGATCCTTCACTGCCACCGCGAACGCATCCGCCGTTGGGTCTGCCCGCAGTGCGAGAACTGTGACCTGACGGCCGACACAACCCGGCTGGAGCGTGCGGAGAAGCTCCACGCCATTTCCAGCCTCGCTGTCTCCCGGGAGGCCGAGAAGTAGGTCCGCCGGGTGAGCGACATGCGGGTCGCTGCCAATTCAGCCGTCAAACGCCTTCTGCACGACAAGCGCCAGATCGAGGAGACCGACGGCAGTGATTTATGATTTCCGGGGGACGGAAGCACTCAAAGACAAGGCGATTTTCGCGGCGATCATCATCTTCGCCCTCGTCGGCGTGCTCGACGTCTTCCTCCCGAACGCCGATGTGATCCTGCTGGCCCGGACGCTTCAGGCGGCCGGGTCCGCCATCGTCGTGGTGGTCTACTGGCCGGACTTCATCGAGGCGCTCCGGACGAAGAAGCCCGAGCTCGGTGACTTCCTGATCTTCGGGGTCACGATCGGCTGGATGGCGACCTTCTGCCAGGCCATATTCGTCATAGTGTTCCGGGTTTCGGGTAATCCGTGGTGGTTCGCCAACTCGGACCTGAACCTGCTCTGGATCGCGATGAGCATCCTATCGTCGGTGATGCACGTCATCGCGCCCGGGTTGGTGCGAAACGAGGTGCCCCGGCGCAACCGGCTCGGCTTGGGCATCGGCACGTTCCTGGGCGTGTTCCTGGCGTGCAGCGTCATGCTCATCAAGCCGGATCTAGCCGGCGTGCTGGAGATGGCCCGGCCCTACATCGCCGACGTGTTCAAGAGTGGGGCGTCGGATTTCCAGGCTCCGGAGGTGGACCTCCGATGATCTGGACGCACCCAGGCGAGGCGATGATGCTAGTCGGGATCGGCCTGCTCATCGAGCTGTTCGTCGGCGGCTGGGTCGCAGGCCGGCAGCGGCTGCCGCCCGGGTGACAGGAACCTCTGCGATGGCCCGAGGGTCGACCAGCCCATTGGTCCTAAGCACGAACCACCTTTAACCACCCGGCTCCGGCCGCGGCGGTTTTTTCGTCCAGTTCGAAGGCGGGGCCGATTAATCGTGCCTGGGCATCACCGGAGTGTGATGAACCAATTGCAAGAAGATCGCCAATCCCGCGACCCATGCGATTGCAACGTACTGGCAGGTGGCCACATCCACGGCTCAGAAGCCTTCCAACCTGCGCTGTCGATGGCGACGCAACCCCAGGGTAACCATAAATACGACGGGACGTCGGACTTGTCACTGGCGCTTATGAATCGGACGTTGACGATTGCGTCACAAAGCTATGAAATATTTATTGCCGCCAATTTTTCGGCCCAGGTTCGAAGATGATTATTCTCTGGGCAATCGCGCCACTAGTATGTCTCGGCTATTTCTTGATCGAGGCTTTGCGTGCGCCCGTCATTGAGGATGCCGAGACAGACGATCCTGTGGACGCACCGTCAAAACGGTCGGATGCCCGTCATCGCATGCCGCTGGTAGCGAAGCGCTTCGAGCGGCCGCTTTGAGCCGCGGTTTAGTAGGCGTCGGACCGGTGGGGCAGGATGTGTAATGCGGTCACGAGCAGGATTCGGATATCTAGGGCGAGGCTGCGGTTCTCGACGTACCAAAGGTCGAGCTCGATCCGGCGCTGCATGTCGGCGACTTCAGGCGTCGCGCCGCGCGAACCATTGATCTGGGCCCAGCCGGTGATGCCAGGACGCACAGCGAAACGCTGCCGGTAAGTCGAGATAAGCGCACCGTAGTGGTTGTCGTGAGCCAGCGCGTGTGGACGCGGACCAACCAGTGCCATGTCGCCGCGCAGCACGTTCAGGAGCTGAGGCAGCTCGTCCAGACTCGTCTTGCGCAGGAACGCGCCTAGTCTCGTCATCCGCGCATCGCCGCGCTGAGCTTGGCGCACAACAGCGCTGTCTTCCTGCACATTCATGGTGCGGAATTTGTAGATGAGGAACGTGCCTCCATTCAAACCAGTACGAGTCTGGAGGAATAGAGCCGGTCCGCGACTGTCCAAGCGAATCAGCAGTGCAACGATGGCCAGCAGGGGGGCGAGCAAAACCAAGATCACGGCTGCGATGAATGCGTCGAAACAATAGCGCAGAGCTGTACGCGTGTCCGAGAGATCGGCCATCCTAGCCAGATCTACCTCGCCGCGGTTGACCAGTTCGCGCTCAGTCGCGTCCATGTCTTTACCACCTTTACTGTAGAGCCCCCTCTCAAGGCGGGGCCGAAGGCTGCTCGAAGCCTGTATTCACTGGCTATGTCCGATTTTGAGACATTTCGCAATTGCGAAATTAACACAGTATTAATGTGGTTGACGTGCTGCGGCGCAGTACGTAGGTAGTTCGACCGAGCCGGGATGGATTCAGAGACGACGAGCGCCGGCGACCCTCGATGGGTGCCGACGCAGCAGCTAATTTCGGGGTGCGCAGGTCAGCGATGATACCACCCGCCGTCGCGCGACGGGCTTGCAAGGTGGGTGAGCGACCGGCCGTAGCTGGGCCGTAGCTTGCGACCGCCCGCGCTCCTCCCAAGCACTCCTTCAGCCCCGCCGGCTCAGCCGCGCGGGGCTTTTTCGTACGCCGGTTGAAACTTGTGTTTCAACTATCGATCGGATCCGCCGCCAGCCTGCGCCGGATTAAATCCCATCCATTTCGAGTAGATGGAATCGGCAGATGTTAAACTTCCTTCATGCGCATTAAATTGGCGATGAAATTTCGACCAGATATCGCGCTGCACCGGGCTGCAACCAAGGCAGACTGATGCAATTATCTTGCGATTATCACTGTCTAATCTTTTATCAAACTGATCATGTATAGCTTTGGCTTCCGCATTTTTACGGTGAAATATCGGATCTGTAGTCGATTCGATAGATGGGTATGTCGATTCTGGCGGTAGCGCTGCAAGCTTCTCATACGAAAGAGCTGGCGAAGCTAATGTGATGCCTACAGAAAGGATCAGAAATGACAGTCGCATGGTGACCTCGACTTGCATCGAGATCAGCATGGAATGGTAAATTAGTTCTAAACGTTGTCCGCAGCGAGTTTCGCGCCATCGTCGTTAGATGGACCCATAAATTGGTTCACCGCCGCCGCGGGCTTACTTTTGCCCCACCGCTCGCGCACCCAGAGCCATGCGCTTCGTCTTGTAGCGCACATTTTTAAATCGCGGGACGCCGCTTTAGGCGATCGGGCCCGGCATGGATCGGTTGGACAATCACGGCGCTCAGCGCTCGGTCGAGGATACCGACCGACGCTGAGACGCAGGAGAAACCACGCTCTTGATCAAGGCACGGGGAGACCGGCTGGACGCGCCGGGCGAGGCCGAGAACGGCCGCGACGGCTCGGTCGCGGCGATCGCGCGGCGTCTCGATGCTCTGCCGGTCACCTGGCTCCACGTGGCGATTTTTGCCGTCAGCACGCTCGGCCTGTTCGCGGATATCGCTGAAGTCGCCCTGAGCAACGCGCTAGCGGCCATCTTCCTCGCCCCGCCCCACAACCTGCCGCGCAGCAGCTTGTCCCTCCTGTTAGCCTCCGTCTTCGCCGGCGGGGCGCTTGGTGCGCCGGTCTTCGGCCTGCTAGGCGACCGCCTTGGGCGCAAGCGCGCGCTCCAGGCTTCCCTGGTGCTGATGGCGATCGGCTCGCTTGCCGCCGCGCTCAGCACTGATCTTACGTCGCTCACGGCGACGCGCGCAGTGTCGGGCTTCGCGATCGGCGGCTTTCCGCCGCTAGTAGCGACCCTCCTTGCCGAGGTGATGCCGCCCCGGCGGCGCGGCGCGATGCTGATGATCTGCGCTGGGATCGGGTTCCTCGGCGGTTCGGCCGTCATTATGCTGGTCCAGATCCTCGCGCCGGTCGCACCACTCGGGATCGAGGCGTGGCGCTGGGCGCTGATCCTCGGGGCTGGCCTGGCGGCTCTCGCGGCCGTACTGTTCGCGTTCCTGCCGGAGTCGCCGCGCTGGCTCGCCGCGGCCGGGCGCCCGGTCGAGGCCCAGGAGGCTTGTCGACGGTTCATGAACTCAACACGCTCACAATCAACCGCTCTCACCGGAGAGCCACCGGCGTCGCCCAATGCTCGGACGCCCGCCGGTGAGGCGCCTGCGATGCGCAGGATTACCCTATTCATCGCCCTCTACGCCCTCGCGCCCTGGGCGACCCTGGGCTTCCCTCTGCTGAGCGCCGTCGTGCTCCTGGAGAAGGGCTTCAAGGTCGAGCAATCCCTGGTCTTCGCCGCCCTTTCGCTGCTGGGACCGCCGCTGGGGACGCTGCTTACGGCCCTGGTGGTCGACCGGCTGGAACGGCGCGCCAGCCTTGCCGTCCTGGGCGGGACGATGGCGGGCCTGGGCACCGCCTTCGCCGCGAGCACGGGGTTCGTCACCCTGGTCCTGCTCGGTATCGCGTTCAACACAGCGGCAGCGATCTATGGGGCGATCCTGTCGATCTACGCAACGGAATTGCTGCCGACGCGACGGCGGGCATCGATCCTAACCTGTGCCTGGGCGGGTGGGCGGATCGCGTCCGCGTTGGCCCCCTTCGTCCTTTTGCCTGCGCTAACGGCCTACGGCCCGCACGGGATGTTCGCGATCATCACGGCCGTTCTCGTGGCGAGCGCTGCGCTCCTGCTAGGCGGCCCGCGGGGCCTATCCGGCCAGCCCATCGTGCAGACCCCGTGAGCGTCCGTAAATGACGGTAGTAGCATCGCGGGTTCTTCAACCGGTCGACAGGGCAACCGCCGCTCCGTCACAACGCCCTCAAGAGCGGCTCTAACTGCGCGGCTCGAGTAACAGTTCGCTCCAGTATCAATCGCGGACGACGTCAAGCCGACGCCGGAGAAGGGCGCCCAACAGAGTGCTGGCATCATGCTGATGGGCTGCGTTGCGTATCGGCACGATCGCTGGTGAGATCGGACGCTTCCCCGCCCCGTGAGCAGATCGGGGCGCGGCCGAGCGGGCCAAGTCGGTTAGTTTCCCCTCAACGGAACGTGCGGATCCAGTGTGGACCGATCTCGTCTTATCTCGGCGACGGGTCATGGCATGGGTGGCCTAACTCGTCAGCGAACTCGGAGAGCGTGCCCCTGATCTGACGATGGAGCGTTATTGCGATCGCACCCGATACAGACACGGGGGTTCCACGGTCGATCCAAGGGGTTCTGTCGCACGCTCAACGTGCCAAGCGTCACTGATGCGGTTGTCCGTGGCTCAACGTGTTTGATTTGTGGTTGTAGAGCAAAATAGGAGTTCGTTTCGACAGCTCGCCCATTTTGCGTCGTCATCAGCAGCACCAAACTACTCACGAACGAAACCGCGGCCAACCGAGTTGACATTCTGTCCCTCCAAATCGGCGCTTCTTTTAATCAGTATGAATTGACGTGATAGGGCTAGTTGGGTCGTCAGCGGTTATATGAGCCCCTATGGGTCCAATGGGCCACACTTGCGGGTGCCTATGTCTGATGGACCCCGTCGCCGGACGCTCGCCACCGTGTACGGCTCAGATAAGTTTTCCCTACAGCGAGGCCTTCTGCTTCCAGGGGCACCAGAGCTCGGAGGGCGTGCAAGGTTCGCTCCCGCCCAGGCAAACCGGCGCGCTCGGCGTTTTCTGTGGCGGTCGCGGCCTCCGGCGTGAGTGCACCGAGCACGCGCGGGCGGATGTCTTTGCGTGGCCGCGCGCCGCGGGGTGCTGGCTGTTTGGATATTGGGCCATCTATGCAGCTTCAACGAGCCGGCGGCTCTCGGCCAGCCGCAGCAGGTCGCCATC